>CAZKQE010000423.1:0-2321 GCA_964554725.1 uncultured bacterium | reverse complement strand
AGCTTCGGGCTGGCGCGCCTCGTCACCTTCGGCGGCCGCGCCGAGTGGCTGCCGATGCTGCGGGTGCGCTACGGCGAGACCCACGTCCACCACCTCGTGTGGGGGATCCTGCTCCTGCTCGCGGCCGGCTACGGCTGGATCCTGTTCTCGGGCAGCGACCACCGCGGGCCCTCCCGCCGGGCGAGCCGCTGGTTCTCGCTCGTCTACGGGGTCGGGGCGGCGCTCACGCTCGACGAGTTCGCCCTGTGGCTCAACCTCAAGGACGTCTACTGGGAGAAGGAGGGGCGCGCCAGCATCGACGCGGTCACGCTGTTCGGCGGGCTCATCTCGGTCGGCCTGTGGGGCGGGCCGTTCCTGCGCGCGGTCGGGCGCCAGATCGCCCGGCTCGCGCGGCTCGCCACGCCCCACCGGCGATGAGGCGCGTCCCGCGGGGCCGACAGTTTCCCCTTGCGTTCCGGCCGGGGAATGCCGATAGTCCGGATGTCTTCGGTTGTATTCGGATGTGCTCTCAGCGTTCCGACTCCGCCAGGGCGAACCTGGCGGTTCTTGCTAGTGGCCCATCCCTCGGATCGAAGGTCCGGTCAAGGCGACCGGACACGGGGCCTGCGCGAGTCGCCCGCCCCCCCTCCACGTCTTCGAGAGGCCACTTGATCGTCCCCGCCGTCCCGGCCGCACGGCCGTGCTCCATCGTACCGTCGCGTTCCACCTCCCGTCTCACCGGTGTCCGCCGGGGTCTCCACGCCCCCGCCCGGTCCGCCGGCCCGGCTCCTCTCGCGCGTCCGACCCGGCCGACGGCCGGCGGCCGGCGCACGGACCCCGTCCGTTGAGAGGCCGGCCCACGGGACGATCCGCCCGTCCGGCGCGCGGGAATCCGCGCGTCCTCGCCGGGTCGGCGTCCCGCGAGGCGTCCCGCGACCGTCGGGATCCCCCGTCGCGCGCGCACGCGTCGCCCACCCCCACCCATCGTTCAGGAGACTCCATGTCGTTCAGCGCACTCGGGCTCCCCGAGCCCATCACCCGCGGCGTCCGCGCCGCCGGCTACTCGATCCCCACGCCGGTCCAGGCGGGGGCCATCCCGCTCATCCTCCCCGGCCACGACCTGGTCGCGGCGGCGCAGACCGGCAGCGGCAAGACGGCCGCCTTCCTGCTGCCGATCCTCGCCCGGCTGCTCGAGGGCCACCGGGCGCTGCGCGCCCTCATCCTGGTGCCGACCCGCGAGCTGGCCTCGCAGGTCGAGGAGAACGCGCATCAGTACGCGAAGTACGCCGACCTGAGCGTGGGTTCGGTCTACGGCGGCGTCCCGATCGCGCCGCAGGAGCGCATGCTGCGCTACGAGGGCGTGGACCTGCTGGTCGCCACCCCGGGCCGGCTGCTCGACCTCCACGGGCGCCACAGCGTGAGCCTCGACGAGATCGAGGTGCTGGTGCTCGACGAGGCCGACCGCATGGTGGACATGGGCTTCGCGCCCGACCTGCAGCGGATCCTCCGGCTGCTGCCCACCCGGCGCCAGACCCTCATGTTCTCCGCCACCATGCCGCCCGAGCTGAACAAGGTGGCGAAGGAGGCGCTGCGGAACCCGCAGCGGCTCGACCTCGCGCCGCCCTCGCGCCCGGCGGACTCCATCGACCAGGCGTTCTACCCGGTGCCGCGTCACCTCAAGGTCGACCTGCTGCACGAGATCCTCGACCACTCCGACGACCGCACCGCGATCGTGTTCACGCGCACCAAGCACGGGGCCGACCGGCTCTACCGCCAGCTCAAGACGCGCGGCCACCGGGTCGGCGTCATCCACGGCGACCGCAGCCAGGGCCAGCGCGAGCGGGCGCTGGGCGACTTCAAGCGCGGCCGCGTCGAGGTGCTGGTCGCGACCGACATCGCCTCGCGCGGGATCGACGTGGACGACATCACCCACGTGATCAACTACGACGTGCCGCGCACCCCGGAGGACTACGTCCACCGCATCGGCCGCACCGGCCGCATGAACGCGACCGGCGACGCGATCACGCTCGTGAGCCCGGAGGAGGACAAGGAGGCGCGCGCGATCGAGAAGTTCCTCGGCCGCCGCATCCCGCAGGAGACGGTGAAGGGCTTCGACTACCACGGCCGCGCCACCCGCACGCCGCACGCCGACGCCGGCGATCCCGCCCGGACGCGCGGCGGACGGGGCTCGCACGGGGCCGTCCACCGCAGCGGCGGCAACGCCCCGGCCGGCTCCGCGGGGACGCCACGCCCGCGCGCCGACGCCGGTCCCACGCCCGGCCGGCGCCGCCGCGTGAACGCGAACGACCGGCGGAGCCGCCGCCGCATGTGACCGGAGCCGC
>CAZKQE010000422.1:0-2325 GCA_964554725.1 uncultured bacterium | reverse complement strand
CGCCAGCGCCAGCGCGCGGCCAGGTGGCGGAGCCGGCGGAACGGCCGGCCCGCGCGCTCCGCGGCGCCCTGCAGGATCGTCACGCCCTTCGCCGCCGCGTCGGTCTCGAGCCGCGCGTCCCAGCGGTAGTCGGGCGCGCACAGCGAGCGCGGCGCGCGGCCGAAGCACTCGCGGAAGCGCTCGACCGCCTGGGCGAGGGCGCGCGAGCGCACCTCCGGCGGCTCGGAGGGGTCGTACTCGGCGGCCGCCTCGACCGCCTCGCACACGAAGCACTGATGGGCGTGCGCGCGCAACGCGTCGTCGGCGCCGGCGCGCAGCGCCGCGAGCCACGCCGCCTGGGGCAGGTGGACGAGCCCGTGCAGCTCCGGCCACCACACGCCGGCCTCGCGGGCGCGCGCGACCTCGTCCCACAGACCGGGCCGCTGCCAGCGCGCCGGGAACTCCGGGTAGTGACGGACCGGCAGGCTCTCGCAGTCGAAGCGGGGCGGGACGAGCCGCTCGTAGTCGGGGGTCGCCATCACGGTGTTCGCCTGCCACACCGGCGCATGGCCGTCGTGCCCGCGGAACCCGCCCAGCACCGCCGCGAGCCGCGCCACGTCGTCGGCGGTCTCGAGGGTCGAGCGCAGGTAGGCGCGCGCGGCGGGGTCGCGGAAGGCGGGCAGCCCGGCCAGGTCGCGGTGCGCGCGCTCGTCGGGGACCCAGGCGCACAGCCCCCAGTCGTCGCTCTCCAGCACCACCGCCTTGAGATGGCGCCAGTCGAGGGTCACGGGCGGCTCCGGGTCATCGGACGCGCGGCACTATAGCACAGCGTTCGCGCGGCCCGAGGGACCCGGGGCTACTCGTAGCGAAGCGCCTCCACCGGGTCGAGCGCGGAGGCGCGCAGCGCGGGGTAGTAACCGAAGAAGACGCCGATCGCGGTCGAGAAGCCGAACGCCACCGCCACCGCCAGCGGCTGGATCATCGTCGGCCAGCGGGCGAACTGGGTCACCGCGGTCGCGGCGCCGATGCCGAGCGCGACCCCGAGCGCGCCGCCCGCCAGCGAGAGGAACGCCGACTCGGCCAGGAACTGCATCATGATGTCGCGCCGGCGCGCGCCGATCGCGCGGCGGATGCCGATCTCGCGGGTGCGCTCGGTGACCGAGACCAGCATGATGTTCATGATGCCGATGCCGCCCACCATGAGCGAGACCGCCGCGATGCTGGCGAGCAGCGTCGTCATCACCTTCGAGGTCTCCTCGGCCGAGCTGGCGATCTCCTGCTGGCTGAAGATGAAGAAGTCCTGGTCCATGCCGGGGCGGATCCGGTGCCGCTGCCGCAGCAGCGCGGTCACCTGTTCCTCGGCCTCGGTCACCTCCCGCGGGCCGACCGCGGAGATCCCGATCGAGTTGAGATGGGTGCGTCCGGCCAGCTTCCGCTGGGCGGTCGTGAGCGGCACCATGATCACGTCGTCCTGGCTCCCGCCCCAGCTCTGGCCGCCCTTGACGCTCAGCACGCCGACGACCCGGAACGGCATGTCCTTGATGCGGACGATGGTCCCCACCGGGTCGGCGTCGCCGAACAGCTGCTCGGCGACGTTGGCCCCGAGCACGCACACCTTGGCGGCGCCGCGCACGTCGGAGTCGGTGATGAACACCCCGCTGCCGACCGGCCAGGCGCGCACGATCGGGAAGTCCGCGGTGGTGCCCTGGATCTGCGTCGCCCAGTTGCTGGCCCCGTAGACGACCTGGGCGTTCGTGCGCACGAACGGCGCCACCGCCTGGACCGCGGGACACTCGCGCTTGATCGCCTCGGCGTCCTCGACCGTGAGGGTGCTGTTGCTCCCCATCCCGCCCATCCGCACCCCGCCCGCGGTGATCGTGCCCGGCACCACGGTGAAGGTGTTGGCGCCGAGCGAGCGGATCTGGGCCTGCACCGCCTCGCGCGCGCCCTGGCCGATCGCCAGCGTCGCGATGACGGCCGCGACCCCGATGACGATGCCGAGCACGGTGAGCGCCGAGCGCATCCGGTTGCGCGACAGCGCCTGCAGGCCGAGGGTCAGCAGCTCGCCGAGGCTCATCGCCGCCCGCCGCCGCCGCCCCCGCGCCCGCCGGGGCCCCGGAACTGCGGCCCGCCCATGCCGGGCGGAGGCTGCAGGTCGGCGCCGCGCGCGGGCAGTTCGGTGCCGACGATGAGCCGGTCGCCGGGCGCGAGCCCCTCGCCCACCGCCTCGGTGAAGGATCCGTCCGTGATGCCGGTGCGCACCTGGACCGGGTGCGGCTTGCCGTCGCGGAGTACGTAGACCGTGACCGGCTTCGGCCCGGGCGCGCCGTCGGCGCCGCCCCCGCC
>CAZKQE010000421.1:0-2335 GCA_964554725.1 uncultured bacterium | reverse complement strand
GTCACTCGGTCGCGTCCGCGACATTAGAGGAAAGGCGGCCGCCGGGGAAGCCCCGTCCCGGGCCCCCGGCCCCCCGCGCGCCTTGCCGCCCCCGCGGGGGTTCCCTATCCTCGCCGCGGCGCGCCGATCCGCGGTCCGCCGGTCCCGGGCACGGAGGCACCCCCGATGGCGATCCGAACCGTTGGCGTGCTGGGCTGCGGCCTGATGGGCAGCGGGATCGCCCAGGTGAGCGCCCAGGCGGGCTTCGACACCGTGGTGCGCGAGGTGGGCGAGGCGCCGCTGGAACGCGGGCTGGCCGCGATTCGCAAGTTCCTCGCCGGCGGCGTGGAGAAGGGCAAGCTCTCCGCGGCCGACCGGGACGCGACGCTGGCGCGGCTGCGCGGCACCACCGAGCTGGCCGACCTCGCCGGCTGCGACCTGGTCATCGAGGCGGTGAGCGAGGACCTCGGGCTCAAGCGCGAGCTGATCGGCGCCCTCGACGGCATCTGCGGCGCCGCCACGATCGTCGCCTCGAACACCTCGAGCCTCTCGATCACCGAGCTCAGCACCTTCACGCAGCGCCCCGGGCGGTTCATCGGGCTCCACTTCTTCAACCCGGTCCCGCTGATGAAGCTGGTCGAGGTCGTGAGCACGCTGCGCACCGACCCGGGCGTGCTCGAGGAGGCCTCGGCCTGGTGCCGCGCGGCGGGCAAGACGGTGGTCACGGTGGGCGACCACACCGGGTTCGTGGTCAACCGCCTGCTGGTCCCCTACATGCTCGACGCGATCCGCGTGTTCGAGCAGGGGCTGGCGAGCCGCGACGACATCGACAACGCGATGAAGCTGGGCTGCGGCTACCCCATGGGCCCGCTGCTGCTCGGCGACTACGTCGGCCTCGACACGACCTACGCGATCGCCCAGATCATGTTCGACGAGTTCCGCGAGCCGCGCTTCGCCCCGCCGCCGCTGCTGAAGCGCCTGGTGCTGGCCGGCCGTCACGGGCGCAAGACCGGTCGCGGGTTCTACGACTGGAGCACGAACCCGCCGTCATGAGCGCCGGCGCGCAGGGCCTGCAGCCGGTGGACGGCCGCCTCGCGGTACTGGGAGCGGGCAAGCTGGGCGAGGCGCTCGTGCGCGGCCTGATCGACGCGGGCGTGGTCCGGGCGGCCGACGTCATCGTCACCGCCGGCCACCCGGAGCGGGTGCTCGAGCTGACCCGCGCGCTCGGCGTGCGCGGCGCCTCGTCCAACGCCGAGGCCGCCCGCGACGCCGGCACGCTCATCCTCGGCGTGAAGCCGCAGACGGTGCCGGCGGTCCTCGAGGAGCTGCGCGGGGTCCTCACCCCCGCCCAGCTGCTCGTCTCGGTCGCGGCCTCGGTGGGCTCGGCGTTCATCGAGAAGCACCTCGACCAGCCGGTGCCGGTGATCCGGGCGATGCCGAACACGCCGGCGCTGATCCGCCGCGGCATGACGGCACTCGCCCCCGGGCGGCACGCGACCCCGGCCCACCTCGAGGCTGCGCTCCACCTGTTCCGGCCGCTCGGGCGCACGGTGATCGTGGACGAGAAGCACATGGACGCGGTCACGGCGCTCTCCGCCAGCGGGCCGGCGTTCATCTACGTCGTGATCGAGTCGCTCGCCGAGGGCGGGGTCAAGGTGGGGCTGCCGCGGGGCCTCGCCACCGAGCTGGCGGCCCAGACCGTGCTCGGCTCGGGGGCGATGGTGCTGGAGACCGGCGAGCACCCGGCCAAGCTGAAGGACCTGGTGACGACGCCGGCCGGCTGCACGATCGACGGCATCCTCGAGCTGGAGGAGGGCGGCCTGCGCGTGACGCTGATCAAGACCGTCGTGCGCGCCACCCAGCGGGCGAAGGAGCTGCTCGAGAGCTGACCGGCGGCCGGCCCCGGCGGGCGTCGGCCGCGGCTCCGCGCGAGGGAGGTGGGCCGTGATCCGCGATGCGACGCTCCGGGGGGCCGCGCTCGCCGACTTCTACCTCGCGATCGAGCCCCGCCTGTGGGCGGACCTCGACGAGGCCGGCGCGCTGCCGGCGGCGGGCGACGCGGCGGCCCGGGCGGCCGCGCGGGCGGAGTGGCGCTGCTTCGCCCTCTACGCCTGCGTGCGCGGCCTGATCGCCGCGGGCGGGTTCAACCGCGAGACCGGCGCGGCGATCGAGACCCTGCACGAGCGGGTGGTCGCCGCGTGGCGCGAGGCCGGGGCCGGGGCGGACGACGCGCTGCGGGCGCGGATCTCCGAGCGCTACGCCGAGTACGGCACCATCGGCCAGACCGGCGGCGCCTCGGCCGCGGCCACGGTCGGGCGCCGGCTCGGCGAGGCGGCGGCGCGGCACATGGCGGGCG
>CAZKQE010000420.1:0-2341 GCA_964554725.1 uncultured bacterium | reverse complement strand
CGCGGACTCGCTCGCGCCCTCGGGCCAGCCGCTCCACTCGCCCTGGTTCGGGAGCCCGTCGGCGAGCGGCCGCCACTGCCGGCCATCGTCGAGCGAGAGCTCGAGCCGCACCGAGGCGATGCCGGCGCTGGGGCGGGGCCGCCAGCGGACGCGGAGCGGCTCGCCCTCGGCGACGCGGTCGCCGGCCCCTGGCGCGAGCAGCGTCTGGGCGGGCGTCACCCAGACGTCCACGAGCCAGCCGTCCGCCGCGGGGTCCTCGCGCAGGTGCTCGATGGCCACCCCGCTCCACTCGGTCTCGGGGGACTTGAAGTCATCCGCGGCATGCAGGCGCGAGGACGGGTTGCCGTACGGTCCCAGTACGTCGGCCGCTGCGGCGGTGAAGAGGTCGGCGTGCGAGCCGAGCGCGAGCGGGTCGGCCTCGAGCGGGTCTCGTCCGTGCACGGCATCGGGGGCGCCGGCGAGGAAGCGGCCGGCCGCGCTCTCGATGTCCCAGCGCTGGTCGAGCCCCTCGGCGCTCCGCAGCACGTGCCACGCGAGCACGCCCGCGCCGCCGAAGCGGGCGTCGTAGGGGGTGCGGGCGCCATGGGCGGAGAGCACGAAGCGCTGGCGCGCGCTGCGTGTCACGACCTCCACCAGCTGACCGCGCGGGCCCATCACGTCGGCCAGCGGCAGCCCCAGGGTGTCGCGGTCCACGACCAAGCGCGGCAGCCAGCCCCACCGCGCCAGATGCAGCGGACTGTAGGGCAGCAGGCCCTCCTCACGCGCGGCGGCGCCGTTCACGCCGGAGCGCAGCAGGTCGTAGCGTCCGAAGTTCACCCAGTCGGGGCTCGGCGCGTCGGAGCCGGGCGCATGCGGCGTGGACCGCAGCCGGTGGCCGAACTCGTGCGCCGCGGCGGACGCCTGGATCCGGTGGTCGCGCGCCTCGCTCGCGCGAGCGTAGCGGCGCTGCGTCGTGCCGCCCGTCTCGAGCCCCGGCACGTCGGCCGAACTCACGCCGAGCGCGGCGATGCCGCCGAACGGGCAGGTGTCCTCGCAGGTGTCGCGCGTGCGGTTGTCCGAGCAGGGGAACGTGCACTGGTCGTGGATCACCCACACCTGGTCCACGCCCTGCCAGAGGCCCGGCGACTCGGCGCTCACCTGTTGCAGCACGTCGCGGTTGGCCGCCGCGAACCGCAGTCCTGTCGGGCCGGCGTACTCGGCCGCGGGCCGCGGCGCGCGCCAGGCCGAGTCGGGGGCGTCGCTGCGGCGCACCAGCCGGACATCGGTGCGCCAGCGGCCGCGCGACTGCGCGGCCAGGTAGCGCGCGAGTTCGCCCGGCAGCGAGTCGGCGTAGGCGGGTAGCCGTCCCGAGCGCGAGTCGGGGAAGGTGACGAACACGACGAGCCCGGTGAACAGCGTGTCGAGCGGGTCCACGTGGGCGAGCAGGGCGGCGTCGGCCGCGAGCGGGGCGCACCACCCGGCAGGCGTCGCCCCGGCCGCGGCCGCGGGGGCCGGGCCGAGGGCGCCCGCGAAGGAGAGCAGCAGGGCGGTGGGCAGGACTCGCAGGGCTCGCCGCATCGACCCGGCCACTCTAGCCCGGCTGCCGGGTTGGGGATACCCCGGACCAGCGTCGGCGGCGGGCCATCGGCCGCCCGGCGGCTGAGGGTTCGGGCCCCAGGCGAGCCGTGGCCCGGGGCTGAAAGCCCATTGTAATCCGACGCCCGGAACGTCATGCTCTTTCGGTGTTTGCAGATGAGGCGGACAGCCCCCGGCTCGCCGTCCTCGTCCGGCCCCCCGGGCCCCGGCCCGTCACGAGGAGGAAACCCCATGCACCGTCGCGACTCCCTTGTCCTCGCCCTCGCTCTCACCGGCCTCACGGTCGCCTCGGCCGCGTTCGCCGGGCCCAAGCCGTTCGGCGGGGCCGAGCCGCTCCAGGGCGAGCCCATCCAGCGCATCCAGATGCTCGGCTCCGAGGGCGTGCAGCCCACCTGCACGCTCGGCGTGACCGGAGCGCCGGCGTTCTTCTTCAACTACCTGCTGCCGCCGAACGACTCCTATTACACCCGCATCAACGCGGCCGACTGCACGGGCTGCGCCGGCGCCAGCGGCATCGAGGTGCTGAACGCCAACATCCTGCTCAACTTCCGCGCGGCCTGTTCGTTCCCCGTCCGCGTGGCGCTGGTCGCGGCGACCGGACCCGCGGGCTGCCGCACGCCGGACCCGACGACGCTGCTGAGCGCTCCGCTCACGTACAACCTCGCCCCGGCGGCGCCCGGCAACTACACGTTCTCGATGCCGCTGCCGGTGGGCACGTGCGTCCTCGGCGATGCGTTCATCGAGATCACGTTCCTCAACAACGTGA
>CAZKQE010000419.1:0-2346 GCA_964554725.1 uncultured bacterium | reverse complement strand
GAGCGGCGGCTCGAGGTGCGATCGGTCCACCTCGAGCCCTGGTTCGCGCGCGGCGCGCCCCCTCCCGCCGCCTCGTGGGGCGCCCCCGACCGCGACGCCGCGCTGGCGGGCATCGCCGGGGCGCTGCGTTCGCTCGCCGCGTTCGTGGGCGCGGACCACGTCACGCTCGGCCGGGCGATCCCCGCGGCGTTCGCGCGGCCGCTGCGGCGGGCGCTGGCATGACCGCGCGCTCGGGGCGGCCCTCCGCACGGCCGCCGGCGGACGCGTCGCCCGCGGCGGGCTACTCGAAGCGGAGCCGGCTCGACAAGCTCGGCGTACGACCCGGCATGCGGGTGGCGCTGGTCGGGCTCGACGACCCGGCGTTCCTGCGCGAGCTGCGGGAGCGGACGGCGGACATCGCCGCCGGGCGACCGCGCCGGGACACGGCGATGATCCTGTTCGCGGTGGACCGCCCGGCGCCGCTGCGGAGGCTGGCGACGCTGCAGCGCGCGCTCCGTCGCGACGGGGCGATCTGGGTGGTCTGGCCCAAGGGCCGCGACGGGATCAAGGAGGGGATGATCCGCGCCGCCGCGCTCGCCCACGGCCTGGTGGACGTCAAGGTGATGGCGTTCTCGGAGACCCTGAGCGGCCTCAAGCTGGTCATCCCGCTCGCCCGCCGCTGAACCGCCCGCCCGGCCCGCCGGCCGGGAGCAGGGAGCGGGCCGCGCGCCCGCGGCGCCCTCCGGCGCGGGCCGTTTTCGGGCCAAGTCCGGCCGCCTGCCGGCCGATAACCCGCGCATCCATCTCCGCGGGGTGCCGGCCGATCGAGGGCGACCCGGGGACCCGTTTCCTCCCCCGAGGGACGCCCCGATGGAGCGGCTCGGGCAGCGCAGCGACCATCCACGGAGACGTGACCCTGAGCCTTCCCGTCATCGTACCCGCGCCCCCGGCGGACCGCGGGGATGCCGATCGGACCGCGGCACGTCCCCTCGCGCCGGGGATCGCGCACCTGGTCGCCCTGACGCTCGCATTCGGAGCGATGGCTCCGGCCGCGGCGGGGGACGGCCGGAGCATCCACGTCGCCAAGGCGGAGGCGCTCGCCAACCTCGCCCGGTTCGTCGAGTGGCCCTCCCCGGCCCGCGGCGCCGGCGGACAGCTGACCTTCATCATCCTCGGCGATGACGAGCTGGCGGTGGCGATCGCCGCCGAGCTCAGCCGCAAGACCATCCACGGCCGCGAGGTGTTCGTCCGTTGCGTGCGCCGCGCGGCGGACGTGCGGGACGGGCAGGTGCTCTACATCGCGTCCTCGGAGGCCCAGCGGATCCCCGAGATCGTCCTGGCGGTGCGCGACAGCGCGGTGCTCACCGTCGCCGACGTGCCGGAGTTCGCCGCCCGGGGGGGCATGATCGGCTTCGTCCAGCAGGACGACCGCGTCCGCATCGAAGTGAACCTGGAGAGCGCGCAGCGCGCCCGGCTCAAGCTGAGCTCCCGGCTGCTCGCGCTCTCGACCATCGTCGCGCAGACCCGATAGGCCCGTTCGCGGCCCGCGGGCCGCCCGGCAGGAGGCCGGACCCATGCGCTCACTGAAGGACGTCTCGATCCGCCGCAAGCTGACGCTGCTGATGATGCTGACGAGCGTGGTCGCGCTGCTGCTCGCCTGCGGGGCGTTCATCTCCTACGACATCGCCACGTTTCGTCAGAAGCTGGGGCACGACCTCGAGGTGCTGGCCGAGGTGATCGGCGCCAACACCACCGCGGCACTCAGCTTCGACGACGCCGGGGCCGCGCGCGACGCGCTCTCCGCGCTCCGCGCCCAGAAGCGCGTCCTCTCCGCGTGCGTCTACGGCCGGGACGGGACCCCGTTCGCGACCTACGTCCGTCCCGGCTCCGCGGGCCCGCGCTGGCCGGAGACCGCGACGGCGGAAGGGACCCGCCTCACGCGGGACCACCTCAGCGCCAGCCGCAGCGTGCGGTTCGACGGCGAGGTCATCGGTTCGATCTACATCCTCTCCGACCTCGAGGAGGTCGAGACCCGGCTGCAGCAGTACGCGATGATCGCGCTCGGGGTGCTGCTGCTCGCCTCGCTGGTCGCGTTCCTGCTCGCCTCGCGGCTGCAGGGACTCATCTCGCACCCCGTGCGCCACCTCGCGGCCGCGGCCCGCCGGGTCACCGAGGACCGCGACTACGCGGTGCGCGCGACGCCCCATGGCAGCGACGAGATCGGCCAGCTGGTCGGCAGCTTCAACGAGATGCTCGCCGAGATCCAGAACCGGGACGACCAGCTGCGCCGGCACCAGGACGGTCTCGAGCGGGAGGTCGCGGCGCGCACCGCCGAGCTGAGCGCGATGAACTCCGAGCTCACCGTGG
>CAZKQE010000418.1:0-2350 GCA_964554725.1 uncultured bacterium | reverse complement strand
GCCCCCGGCGCGGGCTCCGGGCCCGCCCGGTGCGGGTTCGCGGTCCCCGGCTCGCCGCCCGCGGGCCGCACGTCCGCCGCGGCGGCCGCGCCCGTCGGGCGGGGTTTGACCCGGCCGCGGGCCTGTCCTAGCGTGCCGATCCTCGCCCGTTCACCGCCCGTCCCGGAGCCCGCCCATGTCGCGTCCCGCCGCGATGTTCCGCCTCCTCGTCGCCGCGCTCGCCCTCGCCGCCGCCCCGGTGGCCGCCGCCCCGCGGCCGATGGTGGAGCACGACCTCGTCCGCTTCGTCTGGGTCGCCGACCCGCAGATCTCGCCCGACGGCGCGCGGGTCGCGTTCGTGCGGGTCACCGTGGACTCGACGGCCGACGAGTACCGGACCGCCATCTGGGTGGTCGAGAGCGCCGGGGGCGCCCCGCGGCCGCTCACCACCGGACCCCGCGACGGGCAGCCCCGCTGGTCCCCGGACGGGCGGACGCTCGCGTTCGTGCGCGCCACCGACGACCGCCCCGGGCAGATCCACCTGCTGCCGATGACCGGCGGCGAGGCGACGGCGCTCACGCGGCTCAAGGGAGGCGCCTCGGCGCCGGCCTGGTCCCCGGACGGACGGCGCATCGCCTTCACCAGCCGCACGAATCCGGCGCTCGACGACGATACGACGCGGGAGCGGCCGAAGAAGGAGCCGGGCCGTGTCATCACCCGGCCGGTGTTCCGGCTCAACAACGCCGGCTTCATCGACCCCGACCATCCGAACCACGTGTGGGTGGTGGAGGTGGCGGCCGGGAAGCCGCGGCAGCTCACGACCGGCCGGTTCAACGAGGGGGCGCCGGCCTGGTCGCGCGACGGGCGCCGGGTGTGCTTCACCTCGGACCGCCGCAAGGAGCCCTGGTTCGGGGGCGACGACGACGACCTGTTCGCGGTCGCGCCCGACCTCGCGAGACCCGCCGACGGTCCCGGCTTCCGCACCCGGGTGGATTACGACGGCGGGATCGGCGACTGGGTCGAGGCGGCGGACGGGCGGATCGCGTTCGTCGGCGGGATCAACCCGGTGGAGACGCACTCCTACGACCAGAACGACCTGATGATCGCGTCGAGCGGCGGCGTGGTGCGGGCGCTCACCGGCGGCTACGACTTCGACATCGGGGTCGGCATCAGCGGCGACCAGCACCCGCCGCGCGGCGGCGGGCGCCGGCCGCTCGCCTTCACCGACGACGGCCGCGGGATCATCGCGATCGTGGGCCGCGAGGGCGCGACGATGCTGGCGCGTGTGGACGCGGAGAGCGGCGCGGTGGAGGAGTTGACCCCGGGGGGCCGCGAGGTGATCGCCGGCACCGCCACCCCCGACGGCCGCACCTGGGCGCTCACGATCGGGGACGCGACCACCCCCGGCGACCTCTACCTGTTCGAGACCGGGACCCGGTCGCTGCGGAAGCTCTTCGCCCCCAACGAGGCGCTGCTCGCCTCGGTCGCGCTCGGCCGGGTCGAGGAGTTCTGGTACCCGTCGTTCGACGGGCGGCGCATCCAGGGCTGGATCATGCGGCCGCCCGGCTTCACCCCGACCCGTCGCTACCCGATGGTGCTCAGCATCCACGGCGGCCCCCACGCCGCCTACGGGGCGGCGTTCATGCACGAGTTCCACATGCTGGCCGGCGCCGGCTACGTGGTCGTGTACACGAACCCGCGCGGCAGCACGACCTACGGCCAGGCGTTCGGCAACGTGATCCAGTACCACTACCCGGGCGACGACCACCGCGACCTGATGGCGGGCGTGGACGAGGTCGTCCGGCGCGGCGGGATCGACCCGAAACGGCTCGGCATCTGCGGCGGGAGCGGCGGGGGCCTGCTCACGAACTGGGCGATCACGCGCACGGACCGGTTCGCGGCGGCGATCACCGACCGCTGCGTCTCGGAGTGGACCTCGTTCTACTACAGCGCCGACTTCACCCTCTTCACGCCGAGCTGGTTCCGCAAGCCGCCGTTCGAGGACCCGCAGGAGTCGGTCGAGCGCTCGCCCGTGACCTACGCCTCGCGCGTCACGACCCCGCTCATGGTCATCCACAGCGAGGAGGACTGGCGCACGCCGATCGGCCAGGGCGAGGCGATGTTCCGCGCGCTGAAGCAGCAGCGGAAGACCGCCGTCATGGTGCGGTTCCCCGGCGAGAACCACGAGTTGTCGCGGAGCGGCACGCCCTCGCGGCGCATCCAGAGGCTCCAGCACTATCGCAAGTGGTTCGACCGCTGGCTCATGGGCCGGCCCGCGCGGGAGTACGACGAGTGAGCGGGCGACCGGGCGACGACGCGGCGCCCGCCCCGGCGCCGGCGGCCGCGACCCCGGGCGGCGCCCCGGCGGCCG
>CAZKQE010000417.1:0-2368 GCA_964554725.1 uncultured bacterium | reverse complement strand
GGTACCGTCGCCGCCCACGAGGTCCGGCCCCGGCCGGACCGTCCCCCCCCCGTGAGCCGTTCCGCGCGGCCGCCGGCCGCGCGCCCCGACGCAGGACCCATCCGAGGAGGATCCGTGAACCCCCGCGCCCGCCACCTGCTGCTCCCGCTGCTCGCCGTCGCCGTGTTCGGCGCCGGCGCCGCACCTCCGGTCGCCCTCGCCGCCGCGCCCTCCGGGTCCCGCGACGACGGGCCGTTCTGGACCGGCAAGCCCGGCCCCGCGGCGTTCGCGAAGCGCCAGGACGAGCGCCTGGCGCGCGCGCGCGCGGCGATCGCGAAGCTGGTGGCGGTGAAGGGCCCGCGCACGGTCGAGAACACGCTCGCGGTCTACGACGAGGCCCAGATCCAGATGGACGCCGCCGGCGCGCAGGCCTCGCTGATCGAGAACGTCCATCCCGACTCGACGATGCGGGCGACCGCCGAGGAGGTGTCGCGCAAGGTCTCGGCGCTGGCGACCGAGATCTCGCTCGACCGGCGCGTGTACGACGCGCTCGCCGCGGTGGACGCCGGCGGCGCCGACGCGGAGACCCGCTTCTACCTCCAGCGCGAGCTGCGCGACTTCCGGCTCGCCGGCGTGGACAAGGACGACCCCACCCGCGCCCGCGTCAAGGCGCTGCGGGACACGCTGGTGAAGATCGGCCAGGAGTTCAGCAACAACATCCGGGCCGACGTGAGGACGATCCGCGTCGCCGGCGCCGCCGAGCTGGACGGCCTGCCGGCGGACTTCATCGCCGGCCACAAGCCGGACGCCGACGGCTCGATCACGCTCGACACGAACTATCCGGACTACGTCCCGGTGATGACCTACGCGAAGAGCGACGACCTGCGCCGGCGGCTGTACATGGAGTTCCAGAACCGCGCCCACCCGAAGAACCTCGAGGTGCTCGACCGCATGATCGCCCACCGGCACGAGCTGGCGGGCCTGCTCGGGTTCCCGAACTGGGCCGACTACATCACCGCGAACAAGATGGTCGGCAACGCGAAGAACGCGCGCGACTTCATCGACAAGATCGTCGCCGCCTCGGCGGTCAGCGCCGACCGCGACTACCAGATCCTCCTGCGCCGCAAGCAGCGGGACGTCCCGGCGGCCACCACGGTGAACTTCTGGGAGACCAGCTACTGGTCGGAGATGGTGCGCAAGTCCGAGTACGACTTCGACTCGCAGTCCGTGCGCCCCTACTTCCCGTACGCGCGCGTGAAGCAGGGCGTGCTCGACCTGATGAGCCGGCTGTTCGGCGTCACGTTCCGCCAGGTGAAGGACGCGCCGGTCTGGCATCCGTCCGTCGAGTGCTGGGAGATGTTCGAGCAGGGCAAGCTGATCGGCCGCTTCTACCTCGACATGCACCCGCGCGACAACAAGTTCAACCACGCGGCGCAGTTCGACATCCGCACCGGCGTCAGCGGCCGGCAGATCCCCGAGGCGGCGCTGGTCTGCAACCTGCCCGGCGGCACCCCCGGCGACCCGGGCCTGTGCGAGTTCAACGACGTCAACACCTTCTTCCACGAGTTCGGCCACCTGATGCACACGATGTTCGCCGGCCACCGGCGCTGGTGCGGCGTCGCGGGCATCCGGACCGAGCACGACTTCGTCGAGGCCCCGTCCCAGATGCTCGAGGAGTGGATGCGGGACCCGGCGACGCTCGCGACGTTCGCGAAGCACCACGAGACCGGCGAGCCCATCCCGGCCTCGCTCGTGCGCCAGATGAACCGCGCGAACGACTTCGCGAAGGGTCTCGGCGTGCGGCGTCAGATGGTGTACGCGGACCTCTCGCTCTCGCTCTACGACCGCGACCCGAAGCGGGTGGACACCACCGCGCTGATGGTGGAGAAGGTGAAGAAGTACCAGCCGTTCCCGTTCGTCGAGGGGACGCACTTCCAGTGCGCGTTCGGCCACCTCGACGGCTACTCGGCCGTCTACTACACCTACATGTGGTCGCTGGTGATCGCCAAGGACATGTTCAGCCAGTTCGACACCGGGAACCTGCTGTCGCCGGAGGTGTCGAAGCGCTATCGGGATGCCGTCCTCGCCCCCGGCGGGTCGGCGCCCGCGGCGAAGCTGGTCGAGAACTTCCTCGGACGCCCGTTCAACTTCAACGCCTACGAGGCGTGGCTGAACGAGGCGAACTGACGCGGAAGGGCGAAGACGACGAGGGCCCCGGCTCGCGCGAGCCGGGGCCCTTCGCGTCGGCGCCGCTAGCGGGCGCGGCTGCTCTCCCCCGGCCGCACGGTCCCGGCCAGCTCGTCGGCGTGGAACGAGGAACGCACCAGCGGCCCGCTGGCGACGCCGGGGATCCCGAGCGCCTCGGCCCGTGCGCCCCAGGCCCGGAAGC
>CAZKQE010000416.1:0-2391 GCA_964554725.1 uncultured bacterium | reverse complement strand
TCCGCCGGGCAGCCCGGGTGCGCGGCTGACCCGATGGGGACCTACCTCCGGCTGCTCGGCTACCTCCGGCCCTACCGGGCGCGCTTCGTGCTCGCGCTCGGCTGCATGGTGGTCTACGCCCTGATGTCGGCGCTCGCGCTCGGCATGATCTCGCCGTTCATGCAGGTGCTGTTCGAGCGCGTGGGCGAGGAGCGGGTGGAGTCGCTCTCGCTCCCCGGGCAGCGCAGCCCCGCGCGCACGCTGGAGACGGCGCGCGAGCCGTTCCGCGCCGACAACCTCCCGCGCTGGCCCGAGCTGGCGCGGGCGCGCGCCGAGCGCTCGCTGGTCGCGGTGCCGCCGCTGGTCGCGCTGCAGCGCATCTGCCTGTTCATCCTGGTCGTCCTGCTGCTGAAGAACGTGGCCGACTACCTGCAGTCGTTCCTGATGGTGTCGGTCGAGCAGGCGGCGATCCGCGACCTGCGCGCGGCGCTCCTCGGGCAGCTCCAGCAGCTCTCGCTCTCCTTCTACCACGCGCGCCGCACCGGCAACCTGATCGCGCGGGTCACGAACGACGTGGAGTACCTGCGCGAGGCGCTGGCCGCCGGGATCAGCAACCTGGTGAAGGGGTCGCTGACGCTGGCCGGCTGTCTGGCCTGGGCGTTCTACGCCTCGTGGCGGCTGGCGCTCCTCTCGCTGCTGGTGCTGCCGCCGCTGGTGCTGGCGCTGGGGGTGATCGGCCGCAAGATGCGCCGGCGCTCGGACGCCGCCCAGGAACGGATGGGGGACCTCACCGCGATCCTGCAGGAGAACATCGCCGGCGCCCGGGTGGTGAAGGCGTTCGGCATGGAGGGGTTCGAGCGGGGCAAGTTCGAGCGGGCGAACGACGCCTTCTTCCGCGCCTTCGTCCGCATGCGCCGGGTGGCGGCCGCGGCGCGCCCGCTGGGCGAGGTGGTCATGGTGCTGGCCGCGGTCGGCATGCTGTGGCTGGGCGGGGTCGAGATCTTCACCCGCCAGACGCTGGCGCCGCACCAGTTCGTGCTCTTCGTCACCGCGTTGATGACCACCTCGTCGCCGATCCGCAGCCTCTCCGAGCTCAACGCGAACATCCAGCAGGGGCTGGCCGCGGCGCGCCGGCTGTTCGCCCTGCTCGACACCGTGCCCGAGGTGCGGGACCGTCCCGGGGCGCGGGCGCTGCCGCCGTTCCGGGACCGCATCCGCTACGAGCGGGTCAGCTTCGCCTACGGCGAGGGGCCGCCGACGCTGGCCGAGGTGTCGTTCGAGATCGCGCGCGGAGAGATCGTGGCGCTGGTGGGATCGAGCGGGGCGGGGAAGAGCACGACGATGGACCTGCTGCCGCGCTTCTACGACCCGGTGGCGGGACGGGTGACGGTGGACGGGGTGGACCTGCGCGACGTGACGGTGGCCTCGCTGCGCGAGCAGCTGGGGATCGTCACCCAGGAGACGATCGTGTTCCACGACACCGTGCGCAACAACATCGCCTACGGCTCGCCGGACCCGGATGCCGACGCGATCGTCGCCGCCGCGGAGGCGGCGAACGCCCACGGGTTCATCCTCGGGCTGCCGCGCGGGTACGACACCGTGATCGGCGACCGCGGCGTCAAGCTCTCGGGCGGCGAGCGCCAGCGGATCGCCATCGCGCGCGCGCTGCTGAAGAACCCGCCCGTCCTGCTGCTCGACGAGGCGACCTCCGCGCTCGACACCGAGAGCGAGCGTCTGGTCCAGCAGGCGCTCGAGCGCCTCATGCGCGACCGCACCGTGCTGGTGATCGCCCACCGGCTCTCGACCGTCCAGCACGCGGACCGGATCGTGGTGCTCGAGGCCGGCCGGGTGGTCGCCAGCGGCACCCATCGGGAGCTGCTCGACCAGCAGGGGCTCTACCGGCGCCTCTACGACCTCCAGTTCGTGGCCTGAGCGGATGGGTTCCGCGGCGGGATCGGCGGCCGCTCCCGCGGGCGGCTTCCGCGCCGTCCACGTGCTGCGGCTCTCCTCGCTGGGCGACGTCATCCTCGCCCTGCCGGTGGTCGACGCGCTCGCGCGCGCGTGGCCGGAGGCGCGGATCACCTTCTGGGTCAAGGAGGAGTACCTCGACCTGGTGCGTCACCACCCGGCGGTCGCCCACGTGCGGGTGCTCGAGGCGGACGGGCGGCGGCTCGAGGACCTGCTGTCCATGAGCGCCGAGCTGGAGGACGCCGACCTGATCGTGGACCTGCACGGCAACCTGCGCACGCGGGTGCTCACCTTCCGGCAGCGCGCCCCCATCCTGCGCTCGCCCTCGCACCGGCTGGCGCGCGCGTTGCGGGTGCACGCGCGCTGGCTGGGGCGCCCGGCGCCCCCCACCGTGCTCGCCCGCCACGCGGCGGCGGTGGCGCGGGTCGGCGTCGCCGTGAGCGG
>CAZKQE010000415.1:0-2391 GCA_964554725.1 uncultured bacterium | reverse complement strand
CCGTCCCACCGCCCGCCCGGGGCGTGCCGCCCGGCGCCGCGGTACCGGGGCGCCGCCCGCCGGTGCTAGAATCGCCCGGCTCGATCCCCTCCTGACTGCGCCGGCCCGGGAGTCCCACGCCGCCCCGATGGATCTCTCCACCGTCATCGTCAACTACCGGTCGCGGCGCGCCCTGCTCGACTGCCTGGGCTCGCTGGCGTCGGACGCCGCCGGCTTCGCGCACGAGGTCGTGGTGGTGGACAACGACCCGGCGGACGGGGCGCTCGCGGCGGTCGCCCAGCAGTTCCCCCGGGTGCGCGGGATCGCCAACGCCGAGAACGTCGGCTTCGCCCGCGCCGTCAATCAGGGGATCGCCGCCACCACCGGCGAGTTCGTGCTGCTGCTGAACCCCGACTGCTTCATCGAGCGCGGCTCGCTCGCCGCGCTGGCCGGCTACCTGCGGGCCCACCCGCGCACCGCGGTCGTCGGCCCCCGCATGGTGGGCCGCGACGGCCGGCTCCAGTTCTCGGCGCGCGCGTTCCCGGACCACCTGACGTTCCTGTTCAACCGTTACTCGCTGCTCTCGTTCCTGCTCCCCGGCAACCCGTGGACGCGGCGCTACCTGCTGTCCGACTGGGACCACGCCTCGGTGCGCGCGGTGGACTGGCTCTCGGGCGCCTGCCTCATGGTGCGGCGGACGGCGATCGACGCGGTGGGCCCGATGGACGAGGCCTTCTTCATGTTCAACGAGGACGTGGACTGGTGCCGCCGCATGAAGCTGGCGGGCTGGGAGGTGGTCTACGTGCCCGACGCGGTCGTCCACCACGACATCGGCGCCAGCCGTCGCCGCGTGGCGCCGCGCGTGATCCTCGAGCGCCACCGCGGCATGATCCATTACTTCCACAAGCACCATCCGGCGCATCCGGTGGTGACGTTCCTCGCCGACAGCGCGATCCGCATGCGGGCCGGCCTGATGCTGGCCGCGAACGCGTTCCGCCCGCGCTGATCCCCGGCATGCGCATCCCCTACTCGCTGCTGCTCGCGCTCGCGGCGCTCGTGGTGACGCTGCTGGTGACGCCGCTCGTCATCCGCCTGGCGCGGCGGCTCGGGGCGCTGGACCACCCGGGGCCGCGCCGCATCCACGCCCGCCCGGTGCCGACGATGGGCGGGCTGGCCCTCGCCGTCGCGGTGCTCGGCGTCGCCTGGGCCGCGCGTCTGCTGCCGGGGCCCGCCCAGATGCTCGAGCTGCGGCCGCTGCTCGGCCTCACGCTGGCCGCGCTCCCGATCCTGGCGCTCGGCATGGTGGACGACGCGCGCGGCGTCGGCCCGTGGGCCAAGCTCGCGGTGCAGACCGTGGCGGCGCTGGTGCTGGTGTCGTTCGGCTACGGCGTGCCGCTCGTCACCAGCCCGTTCGGCGGCGCGGTGGCCACCGGCGTGCTCGACGCCCCGCTCACGGTGGCGTGGGTGCTCATCGTCATCAACGCCATCAACCTGATCGACGGCCTCGACGGGCTCGCCTCGGGGGCGGTGCTGATCGCCTCGATGTCGCTGTGGTGGGTGGCGCGCACCCATGGCGACTTCTACGTGATGTTCGTGTGCTCGCTCACCGCCGGCGCCACGCTCGGGTTCCTGCGCCACAACTTCCCGCCCGCGCGGGTGTTCATGGGCGACACCGGCAGCCAGTTCCTGGGCCTGGTGCTGGCGACCGCCTCGCTGCTCGAGAACCGCAAGGGCACCGCGGCGGTCACCCTGCTGTTCCCGCTGGTGGCGATGGGCCTGCCGATCGCCGACAGCGTGCTCGCGTTCGCCCGGCGCGCCGTCCGTGGCGCGCCGGTCTTCCGTCCCGACTCGGAGCACATCCATCACCGCCTGCTGCGCCTCGGGCTCTCGCCGCGCAACGCGCTCTACGTGCTCTGGTACCTGTGCCTGTACCTCGGCGTCATGGCGGTGGTGCTGGCGGCGCTCCCGCGCGAGTACGCCTGGATGATGCTGGGCCTGCTCGCGCTCGGCCTGCTGTTCGCGTTCGAGGTGCTCGAGTTCATCGACCGCAAGCTCGGCGGCCGGCGGCCCGACCCCCCCGAGCGTCCCTGACGCGCCCGTCCCCGCGCCGCCCGGGCGCGGGCCGAGCCAACGAGGTCCCGGCGACCCCGGGAGCCTCCGCACCGCCCCTCCCCGCCCGGTCGCGGCCCGTCGGCCCCGGCCCGCGCCCCCGGACGGTCCCCTCGACCCCCCGGCGGGCGCGGGCATCGCGCGCGCACGACGATGCTCACGCCGGGACGCGGAGCATCGGGCGTGCCGTCGGGGCACAACCGGGCGGCGATTGGGAACGCGGGGGTTGCGGGCGCTGCGCGCGCCCGCGCGGCGTGGCGGCGACCACGGCGTGGTCTGCGGCGTCGCCGGCGCGACGGGCCG
>CAZKQE010000414.1:2174-2426 GCA_964554725.1 uncultured bacterium | reverse complement strand
TTCGACCTCGGCAAGCAGGTGCCGGTCACCACCATCCTCGCCAAGGCGCAGGAGGTGGACGCGACGGCGATCGGGCTCTCGGCCCTGCTGGTCTCGACCAGCAAGCAGATGCCGATCTGCGTCGCGGAGCTCCACCGCGCCGGAATGCGCTATCCGCTGCTCATCGGCGGGGCGGCGATCAACCGGAACTTCGGACGCCGGGCGGCGCTGGTGGACGGCGAGGTGTTCTTCGAGCCGGGGGTCTTCTACTGC
>CAZKQE010000414.1:0-2164 GCA_964554725.1 uncultured bacterium | reverse complement strand
TGCACGAGCACCAGGGGGCGCTCATCGGCATCGAGGACGCCTTCGAAGGGCTCGACACCGTGGACGCGCTGATCGACCCCGAGAAGGGCCCCGCGCTGCGGGAGCGCGTGCGACGGGAGGCCTTCGAGTTCAGGACCCGGGCGGCCGACCACGCGGCCCAGGCGCGCGACTCGGCGGCCCGCCAGCAGGACTTCCGGGTCACGGTGGACCGCGACGTCCCGGTGCCGGTCCCGCCCTTCTGGGGGGCGCGCGTCACGCCCGCGGCCGAGGTCGACTGGGAGGGGATGTTCGCCGGCATGGACCTCAAGACCCTCTACCGGCTGCACTGGGGCGCCCGCGGGAGCGGGCCCGAGGTAGAGCGGCTCCTGCGCGAGGACTTCGAGCCCCGGCGGCTGGTCCTGCAGCGCGAGGCGCGGGCGCAGGGCTGGCTCGAGCCCCGCGCGGTCTACGGCTACTTCCCCTGCCAGAGCGACGGGCGATACCTGCGGGTCTACGACCCCGCGGCCTTCGCCCCCGGATCGCTCACCCCGCGCGGCAAGATCGAAGAGGTGGTCCGCTTCGAGTTCCCGCGCCAGAGCGAGCGCGAGGGCCTCTGCCTGGCGGACTACTTCCTGCCGCGGGAGACGAGCCGCTTCGACGTCGTGGCTTTCCAGCTCGTGACGGTCGGCGGGGCGGCGGACGCGCTCGGCGAGCGGCTGAACGCGGCCGGCGAGTACTCGCAGGCCCTGTTCACGCACGGCCTGGCGGTCTCGGCGGCGGAGGGCCTGGCCGAGTGGCACCATCGCCGCATCCGCGCCGAGCTGGGCCTGGCGGCGGACCGCGGCAAGCGCTACTCGCCGGGGTACAGCGCCTGTCCCGATCTCGAGGACCAGGCCCGGATCTTCCGGCTCCTCGATCCCACGGCGGCGGTCGGGGTGCGACTCACCAGCGCCTTCCAGCTCGACCCCGAGGCGTCCACCTCGGCGATCATCGTCCACCATCCGGCGGCGCTCTACTACCTCGTCCGGGAGTGACCGGCGTGCCGCCCGGCGACCCATGAGGGGCCCCTCCGGGCGGCGTCGAGCCCCCGGCCGACAGGCACGCGCACCATCCATCCGTCCCATCCGTGAGGAGGTCCAGATGTCACGCATCCCTCTCCGGCGGTCGCCCATGGCGGCCGTCCTCCTGGTGCTCGCGATCTCCGTGTCGCCGGTCCCGCGCTCGCGCGCGGAGGCTCCGGACGCCCTGCCCGACATCGGCGTGGACCGGGCCGGGCTCTCGGCGGCGGTGACGAACCCCTTCGTGGCGCTCCATACCCTCCGGCGGGCCGTCTATGCCGGCAAGGAGCGCGACCCCGAGACCGGCAAGGGTTCCCGCGTGCGGGTCGAGGTCCGGACGCGCGACACCACCTCGACGCTGGCCGGTGTCCCGGTCACCGTGGTGGACGTCACCCATCACTCCGACGACGAGGTCGTCGAGCGCACCCGTGAGCACTACGCCCAGACGGAGTCCGGCGACGTCCACTTCATCGGCGAGCACGTGGACGACTACGAAGGCGGGAAGCTCGTCGGCCACGACGGGCAGTGGGTGGCGGGCGAGCAGGGGAGCCGGGCGGGGCTCTTCATGCCGGCGGCCCCGAAGGTCGGCGACGTGTTCGAGCAGGAGCGGGCGCCGGGCATCGTGCAGAACCGCTCGAAGGTGGTCGCGGTGGGGAGGACGGTGAAGGTCCCGGCGGGGACGTTCACCGACTGCATCGAGACCGAGCACTACGATCCGGTCGAGAAGGTCAGGACCCGGAAGTGGTACTGCCGCGACGTCGGCCTGGTGAAGGAGTCGAACGCCGAGCGCACGGTCGAGCTGACGCTCCGCGAGTCGCGCTGACCGCGCGCCCGGGGCCGAGGGGGACCCCGGCGGCGCCCGCCCCGGCGGGCCCGTGCGGCCCGCCCCGGACACGCCTCGGGCTCCGTGCCCGGAGCGCCGCTCCGCCGCGGGTGGGGGAGCGCGTCGGGCCGCGCGGGTGGTCCGGACCTTGCAGTTCCCAGGGTATGGCACGCGCGACACGCTCCGGAACCCCCACGCCCGCCACCGCCGCCGCGGCGGCGTCGCGCGCCAACCCGTTGTCCGGTCCGCCGTTGCCCGGGGGCCGCGGCGCCGCGGGCGGCGCCGGCGTCGGCACCGCATCCGC
>CAZKQE010000413.1:0-2434 GCA_964554725.1 uncultured bacterium | reverse complement strand
ACATGAAGGACCCGCAGGGCGAGCCGGTCGAGGTCGCCTGGGCCGCGCCCGCCGTTCTCGCCACGGCCGCCACCCTCGGCCTCACCCTGTGGTGGGGGATGCAGGCGAGCGGCCTGCTCGAGTACGCGCAGCGGAGCATCCTGGCGCTGCTGTAGGGTGCGGGCCGTGGAGTGGCTGCGCGTCGTTCGCGTGCGTCGGCTCGCGAAGCGGCTGGCGCTACCACCGATCGCGGAGGCCACGATGCTGACGCGGCGCCCCGGGAGTACCCGTCTGCCGGCCGGCGAGCTGCCTCGAGCCGGAGAGGGCTCCGCCGCCGGCCCGGAGTTCCCCGATGCCTGACCACGCGCCACGCGCCATCCGGGTGTTCGTCTCCTCGACGTTCCGCGACTTCATCGCCGAGCGCGACCGGCTGGCGCGGTTCGGGTTCCGGGCGCTGCGCCGGCTGTGCGCCGAGCGGGCGGTCGTGTTCACCGACGTGGACCTGCGCTGGGGGATCACCGACGAACAGGCGGCGGAGGGGGAGGTGCTGCCGATCTGCCTGGCCGAGATCGAGGCGTCGCGGCCGTTCTTCGTGGGACTGCTGGGCGAGCGCTACGGGTGGGTGCCGGAGCGGATCGACGGGGAGTTGATCGAGCGGCAACCCTGGCTGGCGGAGCACGCGGGACGCTCGGTGACCGAGCTGGAGATGGTGCACGGGGTGCTGAACGACCCGGCGATGGCGGCGCGGTCGTACTTCTACTTCCGCGATCCCGAGGCGTCACGGGCGCTGGGGGTGGAAGGGGAGGAGGAGAACGCGGCGGCGGCGGAGCGACTGGCCGGGTTGAAGGCGCGGATCCGTGCCAGCGGGCTGCCGGTGCGGGAGGGGTTCCAGACGCCGGAGGAGCTGGCGGCGGCGGTGCTGGCGGACCTGACGGCGGCGCTGGACGCGGTGTACCCCGCCGACGCGGTGCCGGATGCGCTCGAACGCGAGCGCCTGGCACAGACGGCGTTCGGCGACGAGCTCGTGGCGGGGTTCGTGCCGCGTCCGGAGCTGCAGGCGGCCCTGGACGCCCATGCGAGTGGCGAGGGCCCGCCGCTGCTGGTGACGGGTGCTTCGGGGAGCGGCAAGAGCGCGCTGCTGGCGCACTGGGCGCGCGAGGGAGCGCGCCCCCACCCGCCGGTGATCGTCCATTACTGCGGTGCGTCGGCGGCCTCGAGCGACTGGGTGGCGCTTGTCCGGCGGGTGGCCGGCGAGCTCGGGCGCGAGACAGGGGTGACGGCGGAGCTACCGGACGCGCCAGGAGAGCTCAAGGGTGCGTTCAAGAACCTGCTGTTCCGCGCGGCGGCGGCGAAGCCGTACGTGCTGCTGCTGGACGGGGTGGACCAGCTGGAGGAGCGCGACGGGGCACTCGATCTGTCGTTCCTGCCGCCGGTCGTGCCCGCGGGTTGCAGACTCATCCTCTCGGCGGCGTCCGGGACCGCGCCGGCGCGCGAGGCGGAGCGCCGGGGCTGGGAGTCTCTGGTAGTCGGGGAGCTGGGTCCGCGCGAACGGCCGAAGGTGCTCGCCTCGCTGCTGTCATGCCGCGCCAAGCGCCTCGACCCCGTGCGGGCGGATCGCATCTGCGCGGCAGCGGCGGCGGCGAACCCGCTGTCCCTCTCGGTGCTGGTGGATGAACTCTCGGTGGTCGGCTCGCACCAGGTGCTGGACCAGACCCTGGCCCGGTACCTCGAAGTGGATACGCCGGAAGACCTGTACGAGCGGGTCCTCGAGCGCTACGAGGGGGACTACGAGGCGCGCCCCGGCCTGGTGGTCGACGCGATGCGGGCGATCTGGGCGTCGCGTCGCGGGATCGCGGAGCACGAGCTGCTGGCCGTGCTGGGGAAGGGGGAGCCGCTGCCGGCGGCGTTGTTGGCCCCCCTGCTGCACGCGGCCGGTCGGCAGATCGGCTCGCGGGGCGGGCGGCTCACCTTCGCTCATGCACTGCTGCGTCAGGCGGTCGCGGATCGCTATCTCCCGGACGATGAGAGTCGGCGGAGCGCGCACCGGACGCTGGTGGAGCTGTTCGCGCGAGACCGGATGTCACCTCGTTCGGTGGACGAGTTGCCCTGGCAGTTGCTGCAGGCACGGGAGTGGGATCGACTGGTCGGGCTACTCGTCGAGGTTCCGTTCCTCGAGGTGGCATGGGGAGCCGACAAGCACGAGGTGTTGCGGGCGTGGGCGGTGATCGAGCGGGAGTCGATCCACCGCATCGCCGAGGCCTACCGCGAGGCGGTGGCGGGAGCGAAGGGGGAACGCGGGGAGCTCACGCTGGCGGTTCTGATGTACGAGACAGGACATCTCGGGGAGGCCTCGGCATTGTTCGAGAAGATGATTGCCCGGTGCCGCGAACTGGGCGACCCGGCGGGGCTGCAGGTGAGTCTCGGCAACCAGGCGCTGATCCTTCAGGACCGCGGG
>CAZKQE010000412.1:0-2439 GCA_964554725.1 uncultured bacterium | reverse complement strand
CCGCGCCGCCCGCGGCCGCGCCGGCCGCGGTGGAGGGCGCGCCGCCCGTGGGGGCGCTGCACGTGATGCTGGTCGAGGACGAGCCGGTGCTGGCGCTCATGCAGCGCCGGCAGCTCGAGCATCTCGGCCACCGCACGACCGTGCACTCGTCGAGCGTCGAGGCGCTGGAGGACTTCCGGTCCCGGCCGCATGCGTTCGGGCTCCTGATCACCGACGACACGATGCCGCGCATGACGGGTCGCGCCCTGGCGGCCGCGGTCCTCGCGCTCCGGCCCGACCTGCCGGTGCTCATGGTCTCGGGCGGCGACGCGACCGACGCCGACACCGCGCGCGCGATCGGCATCCGGCGGGTGTTGCGGAAGCCGCACACCGCGCAGGACCTGGAGCGGGCGATCCGCGAGGTGCTGGCGGCCCCCGTCCCGCCGGTTCCCTGAGCGGCCGCGCCGCGTCTGGACAGTCGCGCGGCGGCCTGCCATCGTGGCAGGGACCGTCCCGTCCTCCACCTGTCCCGGGGCCTCCCCGCATGAGCCGACGCGAGCCGAATCCCGCCCCGTCGCGACCGGACCCGGCCGCGCGCCCGGCGCCATCGTCCGCGCTCGATGCCGTCCGCGACCTGCTGCCGCGGCTGATCGACGCGCTGCCGGACGCGGTGGTGGTGATCGACCGCGAGCGCCGGGTGGTGGCGACCAACCGGCGCTACGTCGAGACGTTCGGCCTCCGTCGCGCCGAAGCGGTGGGCGCGGCCTGCTCCGAGACGCTGCGCTGCCCGCAGGACCCGGGCGCCGGCGGCGACCGCTGCCCAGCGTGCGAGGTGTTCGAGGGTCGCGCCCCAGCGCGCCGCCTCTGCCAGGCGCCCGACGTCGCCGGCGTCCTGCGCCGCTTCGAGGCCACCTTCCAGCCGATCGCGGGGGACGACGGCGCCCCCTCGCACGTGGTCGAGGTGTGGCGCGACGTCACGGACCGCAGCAGGCTGGAGGTGCAGCTCTCCCACAGCGAGCGCCTCGCCTCGGTCGGCATCCTCGCCGCCGGGGTCGCGCACGAGATCAACAACCCGCTCGCATCGATCCTCGCCGGCATCGAGGGGCTCTCGCGCTGGCTGAAGCGCGGGCGCTTCGACGCCGAGGGCGTCGCCGAGGCGGCCGAGACCATCGCGCTGCTCGAGGGCGAAGTCGAGCGCAGCCGCGAGACCACCCGCAAGCTGATGCTGCTGGGCCGCTCCTACGACACGAAGCCGGCGTGGGTGGACCTCAACCGCGCGGTCCGCGACACGCTCGGCCTGCTCGGCTACGAGCTGCGCAAGCAGGGCATCGAGGCGGTCGAGGCCCTCGACCCGGAGCTGCCCGCGATCTGGGCGCGCGAGGCGGCGATGCGCGGCATCTGCATGAACGTGATGATCAACGCGGTGCAGGCGATGAGCGGCGGCGGCGGCGGGCGCCTGACGGTGACCACCGCGCGCGCGGGCGACCGCGTGCGCCTGGTCATCGAGGACACCGGCGAGGGCATCGACCCCCGCCACCTCGAGCGCATCTGGGACCCCTTCTTCTCGACCAAGCCGGTCGGCCAGGGCACCGGGCTCGGGCTCTCGATCACCCACCGGCTCGTGACGAGCCACGGCGGCCGCATCGCGGTGCGCAGCGCCCCGGCCGAAGGCGCCCGCTTCGAGATCGAGCTGCCGGTCGGCGGCCCCGGAGGGGAGTCATGAGCGGTCGCCGGCTGCTGCTCGTGGACGACGAGGAGTCGTTCCGCCGTCTCACCGCGCGCGAGCTGGAGCGGTCCGGGTTCGCGGTCGAGGGGGTCGGGACGCTGGAGGCCGCCCGCGAGGCGCTGGCCCGCGGCAGCTTCCACGTGGTCCTGCTCGACGTGCGGCTGCCGGACGGGAGCGGCCTCGACCTGCTGCCGGAGATCCGCGAGTCGTTCCCCGGCACCGACGTCGTGATGCTCACCGCCTACGGCACCGTGCAGGAGGCGATCCGCGCGATGAAGCAGGGCGCGCACGATTTCCTGACCAAGCCCTGCAAGCTGGCCGAGCTGGAGGCGGTGCTCGACAAGGTGCTCGAGCACCAGGCGCTCGAACGCGGGAACACCGCGCTGCGCCACGAGGTCGAGCGCCTGGCGCCCGCCGAGGGGTTCGTCGGCCGCTCGCCCAAGATCGTCGAGATGCTCGACCTGCTGTCGCGGGTGGCCGAGACCGACTCGACCGTGCTGATCCGCGGCGAGAGCGGCGTGGGCAAGGAGCTGGTGTCGCGGGCGGTCCACCGGCGGAGCAAGCGCTCGCGCCAGCCGTTCGTGGTGGTGGACTGCGCCTCGCTCCACGAGAACCTGCTCCAGAGCGAGCTGTTCGGCCACGAGAAGGGAGCCTATACCGGCGCGGTGCGGCTCAAGCACGGGCTGTTCGAGGTCGCCGACCACGGCACGATCTTCCTCGACGAGATCGGCGAG
>CAZKQE010000411.1:0-2451 GCA_964554725.1 uncultured bacterium | reverse complement strand
AAGGTCGAGAAGGCGAACATGGAGCAGCACGCGCTCCAGTACAGCTACCGCGCCGGCGATCAGTTCCACTTCATGAACACCGAGAGCTACGAGATGATCGAGCTCTCCGCGGACGTGCTGGGGGACGCGGTGAACTACCTGGTCGAGGGGATGACGATCAGCGCGGAGTACTTCTCGGGCCGGGTGGTGGGCGTCGAGGTGCCGATGTTCGTCGAGCTGAACGTCAAGGAGACCACGCCCAACATCAAGGGCGCCGCGGTGCAGAACACCTCGAAGCCCGCGATCCTCGAGACCGGCTACGAGGTCAAGGTGCCGCCCTACATCGAGAGCGGCAACCGGGTGAAGATCGACACCCGCACCGGGGAGTTCGTCGAGCGGGTGTAGGCGCGACGTCTCAGACGGCGCCCGCCTCCGGCGCGTCGGGGATCACCAGCCAGCAGATGATGTAGGCGAGCAGCCCGGTGCCGGCCGCCAGCACCAGCAGCACCCACAGCAGGCGCGGGATCACGGGGTCGATCCCGAAGTAGGCGCCGATGCCGCCGCACACGCCGGCGATCTTGCGGTCGCTGCGCGAACGATACAGCCGCCTCGTGGTCGCTGCGCTCATCGGACCCTCCGCCGGCTACGCCTTCAGCAGCTCGAAGATCTCCTTGTTCGTCTTGATCTTCGTCAGCAGCTCGAGCAGCTTGGTCATCGCCTCGATCGGATGGAGCCCCGCCAGCCCGCGCCGCAGCAGGTGCATGCGCTGGACGATCTCGGGCGGATAGAGCTTCTCCTCCTTGCGGGTGCCGCTCTTCGGGATGTCGATCGCGGGGTAGATGCGCTTCTCGGCCAGCTCGCGCGAGAGGAAGATCTCGCTGTTCCCGGTGCCCTTGAACTCCTCGAAGATGACCTGGTCCATGCGCGAGCCGGTGTCCACCAGCGCGGTGCCGACGATCGTCAGCGAGCCGCCGTCCTCGATCTTGCGCGCGGCGCCGAAGATCTGCCGCGGGGACTGCATCGCGTTCGAGTCGAGCCCGCCCGACATCGTGCGGCCGCTCCCTTCGAAGCCCGCGTTGTAGGCCCGCGCGAGGCGCGTGATCGAGTCGAGCAGCAGCACCACGTCCTTGCCTTCGAGCACCTGGGCGGCGACCACCTCCATCGCGTGCTCGGCGGTCTCGATGTGCTCGGCGACGCTCATGTCGCTGGAGGCCGCGATGACCTCGGCCGGCGTGTTGCGGCGGAAGTCGGTGACCTCCTCGGGCCGCTCGTCCACCAGCAGCGCGTAGACGCCGACCTCGGGATGGTTGTGCTTCACCGCCGCGGCGATGATCTGCAGGATGCGCGTCTTGCCCGCCTTGGGCGGCGAGACGATCAGGCAGCGCTGCCCGCGGCCGATCGGCGCGATCAGGTCGATCGCGCGGCCGGTGATGCGGTCGCCGTAGGGCGGATTGCCCTGTCCCGGCGGGATCTCGAGGATGAGCCGCTCGGTCGGGTCGAGCGCCACGCCCACCTGCTGGACGTCGCGCAGGATCTCGAGCCCGCGGCGGCGCTGTCCGCCGCCGTTGCCGCGCTGATCGCCGCGGCCGCCCGGCCGGCGGCGCGGACGCGGCGGTCCCTGCGGACTGCGCATGGGCGCTCCGTCGTTGTTGGAGTACGGCGCCGGCGCCACGTTGCTGGGCGGGCGGCTGCCGCCCCGGCGACGGCGGCGACGGCCGGGGCGCGGCGGGCCCTGCTGGACGGCCGCGCCGTCCGGAGGGCTGCCGCCCGGCTGGGGAGGACGCGGACCACGGGGGCGCCGACGACGTTGTCTCATGGGTGTTCCTTGGCCGGCGGCCGGACGGGCCGCCTGGGGTGGTGGGGCTGCGCGTCATCGTCGACGCGCGGGTTCGAGGCCGGCTCGGGACGATCCATCGGACGCGCGTCGCCGCGACGTCCGCACGGACCTGCCCGGGACTTCACGCCCAGCCTTGCTGCGATCGGCTGCCATCCCGCCGTCTCCGGCGAGCGCGAGATCCGCGGGACACTGTCCCGCGTCGGTCCATCCGGTGTCGCCGAGGACCGCTCGCGGCGTTGCCGTTCCCGAACGCGCTCACCGGAAGGCGCACGGCGAGAAGGAGGCGGGAACGGGGAGCCACCCCTGAGGTGCGCGGCCTCCGGTCGCGGATCGCTCCGAACCCCGGCGCCTGCGTCCTCCTCGTACGGGAGGGGTGCGCAGGGATTATCGGCGAGGGGGAGGGGAATGTCCAGTGGCGGGGGGAGGCGGCGGTGAGGGCTCCCGGCGCGGGCTCGGAGCGCGGTCTCCCGGCGATCCGGAACGCGTCAGTCGCGACCGACGGCGATGAAGCCGCCCCATTGCGAGGGATGGGTGGACCGCCCGCGGCGGCGCAGGAGCGAGAGCATCTCCCGCGACGCGCTCCACACCGCGTCCGGCACGTCGCGGCCCTGGCTCCAGCGCGCCCGGTAGAAACC
>CAZKQE010000410.1:0-2461 GCA_964554725.1 uncultured bacterium | reverse complement strand
TCGAGCGGCTGCGCCGCGCGCACGGCGACGAGCTGGTCGTGATCGGCGTGTTCCACCCCAAGCCGCCGCGCGAGGTCGCGGACCGGACGATCGTGGCGCTGGCGAAGCGGCTCGGGTTCACCGGCCGCATCGCCGTGGACCGCGACTGGGCGACGCTCGAGCGCTGGTGGCTCGCCGGCGACCCGGACCGGAGCTGGACCTCGGTCTCGTTCCTGCTCGACCGCGAGGGCCGGGTGCGCTGGGTGCACGGAGGCGGCGAGTACCACCGCTCGGACGACCCGGCCCACGCGCGCTGTGCCGTCCAGCTGCGCGAGCTCGAGGCGACGCTGGCGACGGTCCTCGCCGAGCCGGCGCCCGCGGTCGCGCCGTGATCCCGATCACCGCCGCGGCTTGAGCCGCCGCGAAACGCTCTGCTAGTGTCGCGACGCTCCGCCTCCGGGCGGGGCGTCGTCGTGTCGAGGCCGCGACCGTCACGGGGGGAGCCCGTGGCGGGTTTTCGCGTTGGGCGCCCGCGGGCGCCCGGCGCCATGAGTGGGGGCGATGCCCGAGACCTATCTGCGCGACCCGCTGGCCGATTCGCTGCTCGAGCACGGCGACCGGCTGCCCGAGGCGCGCGAGCTGGCGGCCGCGCTCCGCACCGCCCCGGCGGGCGCGGGCGCCACGCGGATCGCCGTGCGCGGGCTGGTCGGCTCGTCGCGCGCGTTCCTCGCCGCCTGGCTCGCGCGCGCGACCGGGCGCACGCTGCTCTACCTGGTGCCCGCCGGCGACGCCTTCGAGGAGGCCCGCGACGACCTCGAGTACTTCGTCGGCCCCGCGGCGCTGCGGGCGTTCCCCGACCCCGAGACCCTCCCCTACGACCCGGTCTCGCCGCATCCGGGGCTCACCGCGCAGCGGTTGGAGACCCTCGACCGGCTGGCGGACGGCGACCGCGAGCCCTGCCTGGTGCTCGCCACCGTGCGCGGGCTGCTCCAGCGCGTGCCGCGGCCGGAGCGGCTCGCGCAGGCGGTGCTGACGCTGCGCGTCGGCCACGACTACGACCCCGCGCGGCTCATGGAGCGGCTCGTCTACCTCGGCTACGAGCGCTTCCCCGAGGTCGAGGCGATGGGCCACTTCGCCCGCCGCGGCGGCATCCTCGACGTGTACGCGGTGGGCTCGGCCGACCCGCTGCGGCTCGAGTTCGACGGCGACACGCTGCGCTCGCTGCGGCGCTTCGACGCCGGCACCCAGCGCTCGATCGAACAGCGCGCCGAGGCGACCGTGCTGCCGCGCTACGAGCTGGTGGTCGAGCCGGCGGACGCGCCGGCGATCGCCGGCCGCCTGCAGGCGGCGGTCGGGGCGGCCGCGCGCGATGCCGGGCCCGCGGGCCCCGGGGCGCTGTTCCACGAGGGGATGGAGCGCTACGCCGGGCACTACGACCCGGACCTCGGCTCGCTGCTCGACTACCTGCCCGCCGACGCCCTGGTGGTGTGCGACGACCCCGGCCGGGTCCGCGACCGGCGCGACGACCTCGCAGCGGCGATCCGGCGCGGCTACGAGGAGTCGCGCGCGCACTACCCGGCGATCTCGCCGCCGGAGCACCTGTTCCTGCCCGGCGACGCGCTCGAACGGACGCTGGAGACGCGGCCCGGGGCCGACTGGCTGGGCACGGTCGCCGACGCGGACGAGACCCGCGGCGGGCGCCGCACGCTGCTCGTGGACTGCGCGCCGCCCGAGCCGGTCCAGCGCTCGACCGAGCGGTTGCGCACCCACCTCGCCGAGCTGGGCGCGAACGGCCTGCGGGCGGTCATCCTGTGCGACAACCCGGGACAGCGCGACCGGCTGCGCGAGCTGGTCGGCGACACCGAGGCGGTGCTGGGCGTCGGCCTCGTGACGTCCGGCTTCACGCTGCGCCACGCCGGGCTCGCGCTGCTCACCGACCACGAGATCTTCTCCCGCTACCGGCGGCGGCGGCGGCGGCTCAAGAAGACCGGGGGGCTCTCGCTCGCCGAGCTGTCGTCGCTCAAGGTGGGCGACTTCGTCGTCCACGAGGACCACGGCATCGGCCGCTACCGCGGGCTGCAGCGCCTGACCCTGAACGGCCAGGAGACCGACTGCCTCGAGATCTCCTACGCCGAGAAGGACCGGCTCTACGTGCCGGTCCAGCAGCTGGCGCTGGTCTCGCGCTACGCCGCCGAGGACGGCGCGCAGCCCGCGCTCCACCGGCTGGGCTCGGTCTCGTGGCAGAAGACCAAGGCGAAGGCGAAGCGTGCGATCCAGGAGATGGCGGACGGGCTCATCCGCGCCTACGCCGCGCGCCAGGCGTTGCCGGGGCACGCGTTCAAGCCCGACTCCGTGTGGCAGCGCGAGTTGGAGGCCTCGTTCCCCTACCAGGAGACGCCGGACCAGATCACCGCGATCGAAGAGGTGAAGCGCGACATGGAAGCACCGCGTCCGATGGACCGCCTGATCTGCGGCGACGTCG
>CAZKQE010000409.1:329-2462 GCA_964554725.1 uncultured bacterium | reverse complement strand
GTTCGTCACCGCGGCGCTCACGCGCCCGCTGCGGCGCAACGCGTTCGCGACCCGCTCGCCGGGGAACGCCTCTTGCAGTGACGCGCGTGCGGATCGGCCGCCCGCGGACGGGGCACCCTCGCCCTGCCCGCTCTCTCCCGGGCCGCGTCCGGAATGGAACCCGCGGACCGGCGTAGGGAGAGGCGATGAACGAGCGGAGCGACTCCACGTGGCGCGCGGATCCGACGCGCCGGATGGCAGTGACGGCGCGCGGACCCGGGCCGTCGGCGGCGGGCACCTCCACGCCGCGGCCCGGGCAGGGCGCGGGGCGGGACCGGACTCCATCGCCGGTCCCGCCCGGCCCGCCCGCGGCGGGCCTCCCCGCGCAGCGCGCGCTCGACCCGCGCTGGTACCAGCTCGCCATGCTGTCCGCACTGCTCCTCTACGGCATGCTGGGCGTCGGCTTCGACCAGACGTGGAGTCGGATCGTGCTCGTGGTGGCGGCGGCGCTCGCGACGCAGTTCCTGTGCGGCTGGCTGTGGCGGCTGCCGCGCTTCGAGCCGCTGAGCGCGCTCATCACGGGAATCGGGCTCGCCACGCTGCTGCGGACGAACGACCACGAGACCGCGATGAAGGCGGCGGCGATCGCCATCGCGGGCAAGTTCCTCGTCCGCTGGCGCGGCCGGCACCTGTTCAACCCGACCAACCTGGCCCTGGTCGCGATGCTGGCGTCCGGCGCCGGCTGGGTCTCGCCCGGTCAGTACGGGCACGCTGCGTTCGTCGCCCTGCTCATCGTGTGCGTCGGCCTGACGGTGGTCGGCAAGGCGGGACGCAGCGACGTGACGCTGGCGTTCCTCGCCGTCCACGCCGCGATCCTGTTCGGCCGCTCGCTGTGGCTGGGCGAGCCGCTGGCGATCCCGCTCCACCGCCTCCAGAGCGGGCTGCTGCTCCAGTTCGCGTTCAACATGATCTCGGACCCGCGCACCACGCCGGACTCGCGCGCCGGGCGGGTGCTGTTCGGCGCGCTGGTGGCGGTCGGGGCCGGGTTCGTGCAGTTCGTGCTGTTCGGCACGAACGGTCCGCTGTGGGCGCTGGCGGCGTGCGCGCCGCTGGTGCCGCTCATCAATCTCGGGTGGCCGGGACCGCGCCACCGCTGGGACCCGCACCCCGCCACGGCCGGCGCCACCCCGGAGCCGGCCGGCGCATTCGCGACGGCCGCCCGATCGTCGAGAGGAGAAGTCCATGAGACGCCCGTTCCCGCACTCCCCGTTCGCCGCCGCCGCCTGCCTGCTGCTGTGCGCCACGCTGTGGCCCGCCTCCGCACGTAGCTTCTGCGGCTTCTACGTCGCGAGCGGCGACGCGAAGCTCTTCAACCGCGCCTCGCAGGTGGCGATCGTGCGCGACGGCGACCGCACGGTGCTCACGATGGCGAACGACTTCTCGGGCGAACCGAAGGAGTTCGCGATCGTCGTCCCGGTGCCCACGGTGCTCGAGAAGGGCCAGGTGCACGTGGGCGACCGGGCGCTCATCGAACACCTCGACGCGTTCTCGGCCCCGCGGTTGGTCGAGTACTGGGACCCGGACCCGTGTCCGGTGCCGGCAGCCCGCAAGGAGCGGCTCGGGGACAGGGTCGCGAGGCTCCTGGGCTCGCAGGAGATGTCGATCTCCGAGACGGGCAAGGGCCTCGGGGTCACGATCGAGGCGCGCTACACCGTCGGCGAGTACGACATCCTGATCCTCTCGGCGACGGAGAGCCACGGTCTCGAGCGCTGGCTCACTGCGAACGGCTACCGCATCCCGGCCGGCGCCTCGCGCGTGCTGGGCGGCTACCTCAAGCAGGGGATGAGGTTCTTCGTCGCCAAGGTGAACCTGAGCGAGCAGAAGAAGCTCGGGTTCAGCTACCTGCGCCCGATCCAGGTCGCGTACGAGTCGCCGAAGTTCATGCTGCCGATCCGGCTCGGGATGGTGAACGCCGACGGCCCGCAGGAGCTGTTCGTCTACGCCCTCACCCGCAGGGGCCGGGTCGAGACCGTGAACTATCGCAACGTGAAGCTCCCCTCCGACCGCGACGTGCCGGCGTTCGTCAAGGCCGAGTTCGCCGACTTCTATCGCGACCTGTTCACCCACCAGGTCGCCCGCACCGGGATGCACGCG
>CAZKQE010000409.1:0-319 GCA_964554725.1 uncultured bacterium | reverse complement strand
GGCTGGTGCGACCCGTGCGCGAGCGCGCCGCTCTCGCGCGAAGAACTGAAGGCGCTGGGCGTCTTCTGGCTCGACGACGCGCCCGCGCGGGTGGGCCCGAACGGCCCCACGTTCCTCACCCGGCTCCACCTGCGCTACGACGGCGCCCACTTCCCCGAGGACCTGGTGTTCCAGGAGACGGCCGACCGCACGAACTTCCAGGGTCGCTACGTCATCCGCCACGAGTGGACCGGGACCACCGACTGCCCCGAGGCGCGCGCCTACCGCGCCGGCCTCGCCGGGCGCCGCGCGAAGGGGGCGACGACGCTCGCCGAGCTGA
>CAZKQE010000408.1:0-2465 GCA_964554725.1 uncultured bacterium | reverse complement strand
GGCGCGCGCGGACGGTCGGGCCGCACGCGGCGTCACGCGCGCACCTCGCGCAGGAAGCTGCGGCCGCTCGCGGGGGCGGGGAGCCCGAACAGCTCCGACAGCGTCGCCGCGACGTCGGCGAAGGTCTCGCGCGTGCCCAGGTCGGCGCCGGCGCGCACGCGCGGGCCGGCGACCAGGAGCGGCACGTGCTCGCGCGAGTGGTCGGTGCTCGGGGTGGTGGGATCGTTGCCGTGGTCGGCGGTGACGATGCAGATCTCGTCGCTCCGCAGCGCGCCGATCAGCTCGGCGGCGCGGCCGTCGAAGCGCTCGCGCGCGCGCGCGAAGCCCGCCGGGTCGTTGCGGTGGCCGTACTGCTGGTCGAAGTCCACCAGGTTGGCGAACACCAGCCCCTCTCCGCGCTTGCGCGCCAGCCCGCAGAGAAGGTCCTCCCCCTCCGCGTTGTCCTTCGTATGGATCGCCTCGGTCACCCCGCGTCCGGCGAACAGCTCGTCCACCTTGCCGATCGTGACCACCGGCAGCCCGCGCTCGACCATCCGGTCGAGCAGCGTGCCGGCCGGCGGCTCGAGCGAGAAGTCGCGCCGGTTCGCGGTGCGCCGGTAGTCGCCCGGCGCGCCGGTGAACGGCCGCGCGATGACGCGCCCCACCGCGTGCTCGCCGGCGAGCCGTCCGCGGGCGATGCGGCACGCCTGGTAGAGCGCCTCGATCGGGACCGTCTCCTCGTGCGCGGCGATCTGGAACACGCTGTCGGCGGAAGTGTACACGATGAGTTTGCCGGTGCGCTGATGCTCCCGGCCGAGCCGGGCGATGATCTCGGTGCCCGAGGCGGCGACGTTGCCGAGCCATCCGCGCCCGACGTCCGCCGCGATGCGCTCGAGCAGCGCCTCCGGGAAGCCCCGCGGGTAGGTCGGGAACGGCCGCTCCGAGACGATCCCCGCCAGCTCCCAGTGGCCGGTGGTGCTGTCCTTGCCCCGGGAGCGCTCGGCCATCCGCCCGTGGGCCCCCTTCGGGTCCGCGACCGCCCGCACCCCGGGCAGCGGCTCGATGCGCCCGAGCCCGAGCCGTTCCAGGGTCGGCAGCCGCAGCCCGCCGGTCGCCTCGGCGACGTGGCGCAGGGTGTGGCTGCCGGCATCGCCGTAGTCGGCGGCATCGGGCAGCGCGCCGATGCCGACCCCGTCCAGCACCACCAGGAAGACGCGCACGGCTCAGCGGCGGCGCGCCGCGGCGATCGCCTGCTCGCGGAGGCGGAAGTGGTCGGCGGCGCGATGGGTCCAGTCCTCGCTCTCGCCGACCAGTGTCGTGAGCCGCACCGGGCGGCCCCCGCGCACGTAGATCCGCGTGACGCGCTTGCCGATCGTGCACATGACCTCGTACGGCAAGGTCCCGCTCCCGAGCGCGACCTCCTCGAGCGGCATCGCCGCCTCGCCCTGCGCTCCGAACAGCACCACCTCGTCGCCGACCGCGGCGCCGGGGACGTCGGTGACGTCCACCATCGTCAGGTCCATCGTCACGCGCCCGAGGATCGGGACGCGGCGGCCGCGGACGAGCATCTCGCCCCGGTTCGAGAGCAGCCACGAGTAGCCGTGCCCGTAGCCCACCGCCACCACCCCGGTCCGGGTGGGGCGCCGGGTGACGAACGAGCGGGCGTAGCTGACCGTCGCCCCCGCCGGCAGGTCGCGCACCTGGACGAGGCGGCTCTTGAACGACATCACCGGCTCCACCTCGAGCCGCAGGCGGGCGCGCGGGGGCGCGTGGCCGTAGGCGAGCAGGCCCACCCGGACCCAGTCGTGCCAGGCGGAGGTCAGGTTGACCGTGCCGGCGCTGTTCGCCGCGTGGACGCGCGGCGGCCGGATCCCGCGCGCCGCGAGCCGGTCGATCAGGGCACGGAACCGCGCCGCCTGCCCATGGGAGAACTCGAGGTCCTCGCCGTCCGCGTCCGGGAAGTGCGTGAACAGGCTCGCGAGCCGGAGCCCGGGCAGCCCCAGCACCTCGGCGAGGAACGACTCGGCCTCCTCCTCGCGCACGCCGATGCGGCCCATGCCGGTGTCCACCTCGACGTGGATCCGCTGCGGGCGGCCGGCCGCCTCCGCGGCGGCGGACAGCGCGCGGGCGAACTCGAGGTCGCACACGGTCGGGTCGAGACCGTGGGCGACCGCCTCCGGGATCTCGCCGGGGAGCAGCGGCGAGAGCACCGCGATGGGGAGCGCGCAGCCGGCCTGGCGCAGCTGGATCCCCTCGTGCAGCGTCGCGACACCGAGGATGGACACCCCCTCGGCGGCGGCCGCCGCGGCCATCTCGACCGCCCCGTGCCCGTAGGCGTCGGCCTTCACGACCAGGAACGTGCCGTGCGCCGGGGAGGTCCGGGCGCGGATCGTGCGCAGGTTGGAGGCGAAGCGGTCGAGGTCCACCTCGACCCAGGTCGAGACCGGCATCGTCACGGCGCGTCCTCCCAGTCGTCCCGGGCCGCG
>CAZKQE010000407.1:0-2467 GCA_964554725.1 uncultured bacterium | reverse complement strand
AGGCGCTGGCGGCGCTCGCCGCGTCGCTCGAGCGGGCGCTGGCCGGGCGCGGCTTCGCTCCCGACCCGCGCGGGTTCGCGCCCCACCTGACGCTCGGCCGGCTGCGCCGCGGCGCCGCGGACTGGAGCGCGCGGCTGGCCGGCGTCGCCGCCGGGCCGGTGGACGGGGGCCCGCCGTCGTTCCCGGTCGACCGGGTCGCGGTCGTCGCCAGCACGCTCGCGCCCGGCGGCTCGCGCTACCGGGTGCGCGCGGAAGCGCCGCTCGGGGGCTGAACCGTGGACGCCCGCGACCCGCGAGAGCCGCTGCCCGCGCCCGGCCCGGGTCACCCCCGGGTGCTGGCGGCGTTCGGCCTCCTCAAGCTGGCGATCCAGCTCGCGTTCCTCGGCGGCTACGGCTACTTCCGCGACGAGCTCTACTACCTCGCGAGCACGGAGCACCTCGACTGGGGCTACGTGGACCATCCGCCGCTCTCGATCGCCGTGCTGGCGGTGGTGCGGTTCTGTCTCGGGGACTCGCTGCCGGCGCTGCGCGTGGTGCCGGCGCTGGCCGGGGCGGCCACCGTCGTGCTCACCGGGGACCTCGCGCGCCGCCTCGGGGGCGGCGCGTTCGCCCAGGCCCTCGCCTGCCTCGCCGCGATCGCGGCGCCGGTGTTCCTCGCCGCCCATCACGTCTACTCGATGAACGCGTTCGACCTGCTGTTCTGGACGCTGGCGGCATGGCTGCTGGTCCTCCTGCTGCGCGAGCCGACCACCACGCGCTGGGCGTGGCTCGGCGTGGTGCTGGGCCTCGGCCTGCTGAACAAGCTGAGCGTGCTGTGGCTGGGGTTCGGTCTCGGCGTCGGGCTGCTGCTCACACCCCACCGGCGCGTGCTGCAGACCGGCGGGCCCTACCTCGCGGCGGCGATCGCCGGGACGATGTTCGTGCCGCACCTCCTGTGGCAGGTCGCCAACGGCTGGCCGACGCTCGAGTTCATCCGCAACGCGACGCTGGAGAAGATGGCGCCGGTGAGCGTCGCGGACTTCGCGCTGGGCCAGCTGCGGGCGATCGGTCCGGCGAACGCGCCGGTGTGGGGGGTCGGGCTGGTGTACGCGCTGGTCGCGCGGGCGGCACGGCCGTGGCGCGTGCTCGCCGGGATCTTCCTCGCCGTCGCCCTGCTGCTCGCGGCCGGCGGGCGCAGTCGCGCCAGCTACCTCGCGGTCGCCTACCCGATGCTGTTCGCGCTCGGCGGGGTCGCCTGGGAGCGGGCGCGCCTCGCCGGCTCGACGCTGGTGCCGCGCGCCGCGGTGGCCGCGCTGGTGGTCGCGGGCGGGATCGTGGTCGCGCCGCTGGCGCTGCCCGTGCTCCCGGTCGAGCGCTTCATCGCCTACCAGCGGGCGCTCGGTCTGAGTCCCACCACCGCCGAGCGCAAGGAGGTCGGGCCGCTCCCGCAGCACTTCGCCGACATGCACGGCTGGCAGGAGCTGGTGGACCTGGTCGAGGTCGCCTGGCGCCGGCTGACGCCCCGGGAACGGGCCCGGTGCCGCGTCTTCGGCCAGAACTACGGCGAGGCGGCGGCGGTCGACGTGCTGGGCCGCCGTCGCGGGCTGCCGCCGGCGATGAGCGGCCACAACAGCTACTGGCTGTGGGGCGCCGGCGCCGTGGAGCCCGAGGTGCTCATCATCATCGGCGGGGACCGCGAGGGGAACGCCCGGTTCTTCGACCGGATCGAGATCGTGGGCCAGACCGGCTCGCCCTACGCCATGCCGTACGAGCGCGGGCTGGACGTCTCGATCGCCCGCGAGCCCCGCACGAAGCTCGGCGAGGCCTGGCCGATGCTCAGGCACTTCGACTGATCGCCGGTCCCCGCGCGGCGTCCCTGCCCGGCCGCGCGGGGGGGCGCACGGGGCGCCCGGCGATGCCGCGCCGGGCCGCGCCTCCCGGGGCCTCCCGCGCGGGCGGGAGGGCGCCCGGAGCCCCGAGGACCCCCCGGAAATCGCCCCTTCCCATGCACTGCCCAAATGTGTACCATGCGTTCCGACTCGATGATGGTGGCCTGCCGCCGCTATCATGGCGCCCGAACGGAGCCCCGCCCGTGTCGCGCGCCCCGCACCATGAACGGCAGCCCCTGCGAAGGAGACGCAGACGATGAATCCGAACACGCCGTCGGCCAAGGAGAAGGTGAAGGCGCTGGACCTGGCGCTGCAGCAGATCGAGAAGCAGTTCGGCAAGGGCGCCATCATGAAGCTGGGCGAGGAGTCGGCGCAGGTCGCCGTCGAGATCATCCCGTCCGGCTCGATCGCCCTCGACATGGCCCTCGGCATCGGCGGCGTCCCGCGCGGACGCGTGGTCGAGATCTACGGACCCGAGTCCTCGGGCAAGACGACGCTCGCCCTCACGAACATCGCCAACGCCCAGCGGCAGGGCGGCAACGCGGTGTTCATCGACGCCGAGCACGCCCTCGACGCGGCCTACGCGCAGAAGCTGGGCG
>CAZKQE010000406.1:0-2469 GCA_964554725.1 uncultured bacterium | reverse complement strand
TGGAACGGGCGCCCGCCGGTCATCTCGGGCGTGAGCGGGTAGGTCGTGAACACCGGCCGCCCGGCCGAGTCCGCCGCCGGCAGCGCCGGGAGCGGGTGGCGGCAGTGGTAGAGGATGTCCACGTCGTCGCGCAGGCGCTCCCCGTGGCGGAAGTAGCGCAGCGTCGTCGCCTCCTCCCAGCACGCGAGCACCACCGCGCGCGGCGGCAGGGCGGCCATGACCCCGCGCCCGTACGCGTCCCAGGTCGTGTCGGAGGCGAACGGGGACCACTCGACCGGTGCGACCCGCCACAGCAGGCGCGTGGCCCCGGCGCGCGCGAGCGGGCCCGGCGGTTCGGCGATCGCCACGCGCGCGAGCGGGGTCAGCACCAGCAGCAGCCCCGCGGACGCCCCGAGCAGCCGCGACCGGTCCGTGAGCCCGGCGAGCGCGACCGCGATGAGCTGCGCGCCCACCCACAGGCCGGGCAGGAAGAAGATGGGACCCATGCCCGGGCGGGCGGCGAAGGCGACCAGGAGCAGTGCGCCGGCGAGCCACAGGCCCAGGAACGCCCCCATGCGGTCCCGCCGTCGCCCCAGCCACCACGCCCCGAGCAGCGCGAGCGGGAGCCCCCAGAGCGGGAAGTCGTTCAGCATCCCGTCCAGCAGCAGGTCCCGCAGCCGCTGCGGCGTGTCCGCGAACGGCGAGAACACGTAGCCGCCCAGGAACTGGCGCGCGGAGAGCAGCCACACCATGCGCGCGAAGCGGCCCACCGGCGGGTCGCCGCCCGACAGCTCGGCGGCGTTGTCGGGGCGCAGGGTGTCGTGGAGGTAGTTCATCGGCTGCTCGGGCCGGTCGTGGGCGAGCAGGTAGGCGAGCGGCGTGAGCCCGAGCAGCAGCCCGGCGAGCGCGGGCGCCACCGCGCGCGCGGTGAGCCGACCCGAGCGGAGGGCCAGGGCGAAGGCCAGCAGCGCGGGCGGCCCGAGCGCGAGGATCGTGAGGTGGGAGACGAGGCCGAGCCCCGCGACCGTGCCGAGGGCGAACGCGAGCGCGGGGGAGGGCCGCCGGGAGAACCGCACCAGCAGGTGGAACGCGACCACCGCGAGCGCGAGCGTGAACGCATGGACGCCGGCGTGCGTGGACTCCTTCCAGAACGTGAGGGCGAGGGCGAGCCCCAGCGCGGCCGCGAGCCCGGCCCACGCGCGTGCGGCGAGCCGCGTGCCCGCCCACGCCGCGAGGCCGACCACCACCGCGCCCGCGATCACCGACACCAGGTTGGCCCTCATCGGCAGGGTCGCGAACGGGAGACGCCCGAACGCCTCGAGCACCAGGACCAGCGCCGGATAGCCGGCGTGCGCGATCCCGCCGGTGCGGGCCAGGGTCTGGAACTGGGCCGCGTCGTGGGAGGCCACCCACGGCGAGGCGGTGAGTCCGAAGAGGCACAGCGCGATCGCGCCGGCGACGAGCCCGGCGAGGGCCGCGCGCGGCGCCGCCGTCGTTGCCGGGGGCGGGGCCGCTCCGGCGGTCACGGGGCGGCGACGCCGGCGGTCCGCCGCAGGTGGCGCAGGAGGTTGATCTGGGCGTGGTGCCCGGCCTCGTGCTCGAGCATGTGATAGAGCACCCAGCCGACGTTGAACACGCGCACCGAGCCGTCGGGGCGGGGGCGTCGCACCTCGCGCGCGAGGTCCTCGTCCGTCAGCGTCATGGCGACCCGGCGGGTGCCGGCGCGGGCGCGCTCGAGCAGTCCGTCGAACCATGCGAGCTCGCGGCCGGCGAGGGCGGGGGCGGGCGGCGCGCCCTCGGCGAGCGGCATCCCCTCCTCCTGCTCGCTCAGCCCGATCGCCGCGGTCGTGTCGCTGGTCGCGCGCCCTTCGAGGCCGATCTGGGTGAGGTGGCTCTCGGCGTAGGCGATGTGGGCGAGCAGCATGCCGATCGTGTTCATCCCCGGGGCCGGCTGCCAGCCGAGCTCGGCCGCGGAGAGTCCGCGGCTGTCGGCGACGAGCCGGCGCCGCTGCTCGTCCATCTGCCACAGGAAACGGCCGACCGTGGCCGAGCGGAAGCCCGGGGGAGTTTCGAGCAGGGTCTGAACGATCTGCGGCATGTCGCTCTCCGGGAGGGGGTTGGCCGGCTCAGGCCCGGGCCGTCACGACCCGGTGCTGGTGGGCGATCAGATTGACCTGGCCGTAGTGGCCGGCCAGGTGCTCGACCATGTGGTAGAGGATCCAGCGCAGGTCCGCCTCGTGGATCGAGCCGTCGCGGCGGGTGCGCCGGACCCGGCGGTCGAGGTCGGCGTCGGCGAGCGGGGCGATCCCGCGCTTCGAGTAGGCGCGGGCGCGGGCGAGCAGGTCGTCGTAGAAGGCGACCTCGCGGCCCCGCAGTCCGGCGGGCGGCGACGCCCCGGCGGCGAGCGGCATGCCGTCGTCGTCCACGCCGATCCCCAGCACGCTCTCGGTCTCGTACTCGGTGAGGCCGAGCGGTCCGACCTGGGTCCAG
>CAZKQE010000405.1:0-2477 GCA_964554725.1 uncultured bacterium | reverse complement strand
GGTGAGCAGGGGTACGCGGCCCATCTCGCGCAGGTACATGCGGACGGGGTCGTCGTAGCGCACGGGCTGCTGCGGGGCGGCCTTGGCGCCGGCCGAGGGCTTCTTCTCCTCGATCTTGCGCAGCTTCTTGATGCGCTCCTGGGCCTCCTCCTCGGTCTCGAAGACCTCGATGCGCATCTGGCTCAGCATGCTGTGGATCTCTTCCATGAGGTCCACCTGCACCTCGGGCTCCATCTCCTCGCCGAGCTGCCACACGATCTGGTCCTCGGTGAGGTAGCCCTGACGCAGCGCGGCCGACTTGACCTCGTCGAGCAGCCGCCGCTTGGCCGCCTGCTCCTTCGCCCGGGCCTCTCTCGCGCTCGTCTTCTTCACCCGACTGGTGCTCACCGCCATGGAACCCCCTTGCCTGGTCCTTCCGGGTCAGGCCTGACCCGGCATGCTCAGCTCGCGCAACGAACGTGCGATCGTATCGATCTCCTGCATGAGCCGCGCCGACTCGTCCTCCCCGGCGCCGCGGCCCAGTCGATTCCGGTGCTCCCGCAGCCGCTCCTTCAGCCGCCGCTCCACGATCCGGCGCGCGGCCCCCTCCGCCTCCGCCGCCCAGTCGAAGCCGGCCGGCGCCGTGGCGGCGAGCTCGCGCGCCAGCGCGCCCCCCGCCCCCTCCTCCGGCAGCTCGAGGCGGCCGCTCCAGAGCCACCCGGCGAGCGCGGCGCACGCCCCGTCGCGGAAGTCCTCCGGCGTCACGCGCTCGCGCACCGTCGCCAGCGACGACGGCGACTGGAGCAGCGCCCGCAGCAGCGCCCGCTCGAGGTCGGCGGCCCCCCGGCGCTCCTCGCGCACCGCGGCCGCGAGCGGCGGCGCGGTGCTCTCGCCGCGCCGCCCCAGCCCCACCGCGCGCCGCAGCACCGCCTCGGCGAGCCCGAACACCTGGCTCGCGCGCTCGAGCAGCAGGCCGAGCCGGATCGGGTCGCGCACCTCGCCGGCGAGCCGCACCACCGCCTGGAGCGCCCGCTCGCGCGGGTCGCCCGCCGCGCCCTCGTCGCGCAGCACGTGGCGCTGGATGAACTCGACCGGGTCGGCCGCCCGCGCGCGCAGCGCGCGCCACGCCTCCGCCCCGCCCGCCCGCACGAGCGTGTCGGGGTCCTCGCCCTGCGGCAGGTCCACGACCGCCACGTCGAGCCCCTCGGCGACCAGGACCGCGAGCGAGCGCATCATCGCCTCGCGCCCGGCGTCGTCGCCGTCGTAGGTGAGCGCCACGGACGGCGCCGCGCGCCGCAGCAGCCGCGCCTGGTCGGCGGTGAGCGCGGTGCCCGAGGTGGCGACCGTGTGGGTGAGCCCCGCCTGATGGAGCGCGATGGCGTCGAAGTAGCCCTCGACCACGACGATCTCGCCCGCGGCGTCGGCGCTGCGGCGCGCCGCCTCGAGCGCGAACAGGAACGCCCCCTTGTGGTAGACCGGGGTCTCGGGCGAGTTCAGGTACTTGGGCGGCTCGTCGCCGAGCGCGCGTGCGCCGAACCCCACCACGTCCCCGCCCGGCGCCACGAGCGGCACCATGAGCCGGTCGCGGAAGCGGTCGTAGATCCCGGCGCGCCCCTCGCGCCGCATCGCCAGCCCCGCCTGCACGAGCACCTCCTCGCCGACCCTGGCACCCAGCCGGTCGGCGAGGTTCGTCCACCCCGCCGGCGCCAGCCCGAGCCGGAACGCGCGCACGGTGTCGGGCGACAGCGCGCGCGAGGCGAGGTAGTCGCGCGCCGCCCGGCCGCGCGCCGGGTCGCCGAGCCACTGCTCGTAGGCGGTGGCCGCCTGCTCGAGCGCTTCGAGCAGCGGCGCGCGTACGGCGCGCTCGCCGGCCCGCCGCTCGGGCACCGGGATCCCCGCCCGCCGGCTCAGCAGCTCGACCGCCTCGAGGAACCCCACCTTCTCCGTCTCCTCGACGAAGCGGAACACGTCGCCGCCCGCCTTGCAGCCGAAGCAGTGGTAGAACTGCCGGTCGGGGTTCACCGAGAACGAGGGCGACTTCTCGGCGTGGAACGGGCACAGGCCGGTCCAGTTGCGCCCCACGCGCCGCAGCTGGACCACCTGGCCCACGACCTCGACGATGTCGCTCGCGCCGCGCACGCGCTCGACCCAGTCGTCCGACATGCGCGCCCCGGCGCTCACTTGAGGCCCGCCACGGTCACGCCGCGGCCCCCTTCGCCCACCTGCCCGAGCCGCTGCGAGGCGACCTGCGGGTGCGCGCGCAGGTGCCGCTCGACCGCCGCCCGCAGCACGCCGCGCCCCACGCCGTGGACGATGCGCAGCTCGGAGAGCCCGGCCAGCACCGCGCGGTCGAGCCCGGCGTCGATCGCCGCCAGCGCCTCGCCGCTCTCCATGCCGCGCAGGTCCAGCTCGAGCGGCGCCCCGTCCGCCGGCTCCCAGCGCGCGACCGGCCGCGCCGGCGCCGCGGCGTCGGCCGGCGTGGCGGCGGCGAGGCGGTC
>CAZKQE010000404.1:0-2520 GCA_964554725.1 uncultured bacterium | reverse complement strand
GCCGTTGATCATCGTCGTGTGCGAGTCGGTCCCGACCAGGGTGTCGGGGAAGGCGGCGGTGCCGCCGGGATCCGGACCGGTGAGCACGCCGCGGGCGAGGAACTCGAGGTTCACCTGATGCACGATCCCAGTGGCGGGCGGCACGACGCGGAAATTCGCGAACGCCTGCTGGCCCCAGCGCAGGAACTCGTAGCGCTCCCGGTTGCGCTCGAACTCGATCTCGGCGTTGCGTTCGAGGGCGATCACGTTGCCGAAGACGTCGACCTGCACGGAATGGTCGATCACCAGGTCCACCGGCACCAGCGGGTTGATCGCGCGCGGATCGCCGCCCAGGCGCTTCACCGCGTCGCGCATCGCCGCGAGGTCGACCACGCACGGGACCCCGGTGAAGTCCTGCAGGACGACGCGCGCCGGCTTGAACGGCACCTCCTGCGCGGCCTCCGCCGGCGCCGCGCGCCAGCCGGCGAGGCGGCGCACGTCGTCCTCGGTGACCTGGTAGCCGTCGCACCCGCGCAGCGCCGCCTCGAGCAGCACGCGGATCGAGTACGGCAGCCGCTCGAGCGGGAACCCGAGCGAGGTCGCGAGGCGGTCGAGACGGTAGACCTGGAGGGTGCCGGCGGGGGTGTCGAGCGGGGCGCGGACGCCGAACGGGTCGTCGAGGCGGGGTCGGTTCATGGCGGATCGTCTCCTGGTGCGGGGCGCACAGGGCCCCGGGTCGGGCGCGGGGACGCACAGGGTCCCCGGAAGCGGCGGCAGTATAGCACGCGGCCGGCGGGCGGAGCGCCGCGCCCCCGCTTCGCCTCGCCCCCCGGCTTGGACTACTCTGGCCGCAGGGAGGACGGAGCATGAGCGAACGGAGGAAGCTCGGGATCCTGGTGGGCGGCGGACCCGCCCCCGGCATCAACGCCGTGATCGGCGCCGCCACCATCCGCGCCGCCCTCGAGGGCGTCGAGGTGCTGGCGATCGAGGACGGCTTCGAGCGGATCATGGAGGGCGACACCACGCGCGTGCGCGCGCTCACGATCGAGAACACCAGCCGCATCCACTTCCGGGGCGGCTCCTACATCGGCATCTCGCGCGCGAACCCCACCCACTCGGCCGAGACCCTCGAGACCACCGTCCGCTCGCTGATGAAGCTCGGGGTGGACCGGCTCATCACGATCGGCGGCGACGGCACCCTGTGCTCGGCGGCCCGCGTCGAGCAGCAGGCGGCGGGGCGCCTGACCGTGGTCCACGTGCCGAAGACGATCGACAACGACATCGACCTGCCGGCCCACGTGGACACGTTCGGCTACCAGACCGCCCGACACGTCGGGGTCGAGGTCGTGAAGAGCCTGATGATCGACGCGAAGACCACCTCGCGCTGGTACTTCGTGATCACCATGGGGCGCAAGGCCGGCCATCTCGCGCTCGGGATCGGCAAGGCCGCCGGGGCGACGCTGACCCTGATCCCCGAGGAGTTCGGCGCCCCGACCCGGCTGGCGACCATCGTCGACACGCTCGCCGGCGCGATCATCAAGCGCCTCGCCGACGGGCGTCGGGACGGCGTCGCCGTGATCGCGGAGGGCGTGGCGCTCGGCGTCGAGCCGCGGGACCTGGCGGGCGTCCAGGCGTCGGCGCGCGACGCCGACGGGCACTCGAAGCTGTCGGACGTCAACTTCGGCGAGATCCTCAAGCGCGCCGTGGCCGCGCGCATCGCGAAGGTGCCCGACCGCCCGAAGGTCTCCGACAAGGAGATCGGCTACGAGCTGCGCTGCGCCGACCCGATCCCGCTCGACATGGAGTACGCCCGCGACCTCGGCTACTGCGCGGCCCGCTTCCTGGTCGAGGGCGGCAACGCCGCCATGGTGTCGATGCAGGCCGGCCGCTTCGTCGCCATCCCGTTCGCCTCGCTGATCGAGCCCGGCAGCGGCCAGGCGCGCGTGCGCATGGTGGACGTCCGGTCGGAGCGCTACGTCATCGCCCGCCGCTACATGATCCGCGTGCGGCGCTCCGACTTCGAGGACGCCGGCGAACTGGCGCGCATCGCCGCGGCGGCGGGCATGTCGCCCGAGACGTTCCGCAGCGAGTTCGAGCACCTGGCCGTGGACGAGCCGCCCCCGCTCGAGCTGCACGGGGCCGCCTCGGGCCGCCGCCCGGGGGGAGCGGGCGCTCAGCGCCCCTGAAGCAGCTCGCGGAGCCGCGCGTACCCGGCCCGGCTCACCGGCAGCTGCCGGCCGTCGGCGAGGATCGCGACGCGGCTGTCCTTGGCGTACAGCTCGAGCCGGCCGATCCGCTCGATGTTGAGCACGTACGAGCGGTGGATGCGCACGAAGCGCCCGGGGTCGAGCCCGGCGGACAGCTCGGCCAGCGTGCCCGCCTTGAGGTGGCTGCGCCCGCCACTGTGGATCGCGACGTAGTCGTCCTGGGCCTCGAGGTAGTCGAGCTTCTCGGTCAGCACGACGTGGACGTTGGCGCCGTCCTTGACCAGCAGCCGCTCGACGAACTGCCCGGGCGGGCGGGCGGTGGCGGCGAGCCCGC
>CAZKQE010000403.1:0-2532 GCA_964554725.1 uncultured bacterium | reverse complement strand
ATCGGCTTGACCGCGGGACCGCAGTAGCCGCCGTTGGTCGAGCGCTTCCCCACCACCGGGTAGGGCACGAAGCGGTCGAGATCCACGCCGATCAGGCTCTTGATCGTGTTGATGAGCGAGAGCCCGTGGACGCCGGCCTCGACCGAAGGCACGCCGGCCTCGAGGATGTCGCCGATGTTGGGCGTCAGCTTGATGAGCACCGGCACCTTCGAGTACTCGACCGCCCAGCCGGCGACGACCTTGAGCACCTCGGGCTCCTGGCCGACCGCCGAGCCCATGCCGCGCTCGCACATGCCGTGGGGGCAGCCGAAGTTGAGCTCGAGGCCGTCGCAGCCGGTGTCCACCGCCGCCTTGATGATGTCGCGCCAGTCCTCCTTCGACTCGACCATCAGCGAGACGATGACCGCGCGGTCCGGGTACCTGCGCTTGACCTCGCGGATCTCGCGGAGGTTGACCTCGAGCGGGCGGTCGGTGATGAGCTCGATGTTGTTGAAGCCCACCATGCGGGTGCCGTTGACGTCGAGGGAGCCGAAGCGGCTCGAGGTGTCGACGATCGGGTCGCCGAGGGTCTTCCACACCGCCCCGCCCCAGCCCATGTCGAAGGCGCGCATCACCTGGTCGCCCGAGTTGGTGGGCGGCGCGCTCGCGAGCCAGAACGGATTGGGGCTCTTGATGCCCGCGAAGTCGATCGAGAGGTCGGCCATAGGGGGCGAAGTCTAGCACCTCACCGGGAGGGCTTCACCCCCGCCGCCAGGACGGCGGGCATGGCGAGCTCCACCCCCTCCGCCGTGGCGTGACGCGCGGCCGCGGCGCGGGCGGCCGCCCGGACCGCCGCCAGCGCCGCCGGGGACTGGGCGCGCAGCAGGCCACGCGTGCGCACCCCACCGGTGAGGAACGCCTCGAGCAGCGCCCCGGGCCCGGGCAGCCGCCAGCGCAGCGGCAGCTCGCGAACGGTGCCCTCCGCGAACCCGGCCGCGGCCAGCGCCCGCCGGCTCTCGTCGGGATCGGCGAAGCGGAAGAACGGGGGCCCCTCGGGGAGCGGGATGTCCGTCCGGCCGTGATCCTCGATCGCCCGCAGGACGATCGCGAAGCCCTCGCATCGCTCGGGCGGGGCCCAGACGGTGAACGCGAACCGTCCCCCCGGGCGCAGGACGCGATGCGCCTCGGCGATCGCCCGGTCGGGCCGCGCGAAGTGGAGCATGCCGAAGTTCGCGACCACGGCGTCGAACGCGCCGCTCTCGAACGGGAGCGCCTCGGCGTCGCCGGTGCGGAACTCGATGCCGGGATGGAGCGAGGCGGCGAGCGTCACCATCGCCGCGGCGAAGTCCACGCCGGTGACGCGGGCCCCGCGCCGCGCGGCGGCCGCCGCCACGTCGCCGGGGCCGGTCGCCACGTCGAGCAGCCGTGCCCCCTCCCTCACCGCCGCCGCGTCGAGGAGCGGGGCCACGGACTGGACGGTCAGCGACGAGAACGCGTCCCGGTAGGGACCCGCGACCCCCTCCCAGCCCTCGTGCTCGAAGGCCTTGAAGGCCGCGAAGCCCTCGTTCGGCGGTGACCCGGGTGCGCCCATGGGGCGGCCATGATAGCGAACCGGACGCCGGCCGGGGGGAACGGACCCTCCGGGGGACGGATCCGCCGTTGACCGGCGGCGGAGGTCGGCCTAGTCTCACTCCGCACCGGAGGGGAACGATCATGCGTACCCAGCGGCCCGCCGCCGTTCGTCCGCCGCCTCGCGGGCAGGGGATCCCCGTCCTGCCGCTCGGCTTCGCCGCCATCCTGCTCGCAGGCCTGGCCCCGACCGCGCCGGCGGCCGAGTGCCCGCCCTCGATCGTGCACGCCGAGCGTTACACGTCCTCGCCGCCGTTCCCGACCGGAGCGTTCGTCTACGACTCGACCCTCACGCACTCCCCCTCCTACGCCCACGTCCGGTTCGACCGGACGGTCGGGCGGATGGAGTTCGCGGCCACGTCGGGGGGGCGTCTGCGGGCTTCGGTCCGCGTCATCGAGACCTTCGCGCTGGTCGGGGTGCCGTTCGGCACCCCGGTGGACGCGACCATCGACTTCCGGGTGGACGGCTTCTCCCAACAGGACTGCGGCGGATCGGGATGCGGCATCCTGTTCGAGGCGTCGCTGACCGCGGGCGCGGACTCCACGGTCGCGGACGCGAATCACTACGGTCCCACGATCGGGCCGCGCTGGCTCGCCACCACCCTCAGCCGGCCGGTGCGCTTCATCGCCGGGGTGCCGCTCGAGGTGCAGTTCAGCCTCGCCTACGGGACGGGCCCGGGCGGCGGAGGCCACGCGGAGGCGGTCGGGAGATACGGCGTGAGCGGGCTGCCCACGGACGCGCGCGCGATCGCCTGCTCCGGCGCCGATCTCACCCCGGCGCAGACCGCCACCTGGGGGAGTCTCAAGACCCGCTACCGATGAGCGTCGGGCCCCGCAGCGCGCGCGCGAGCGCCTCGCTCAGAACTGGTGCTCTTCGGTCGAGTCCTTGAGCGCCGCGGTCGAGATCTGGCCGTCGGCGATCGT
>CAZKQE010000402.1:0-2545 GCA_964554725.1 uncultured bacterium | reverse complement strand
CTGGCGCTTGAGATGGGCGTCGGCGTTGTCCTCGCCGGTGTCGTTGTGCCGGTACTGGGAGACCGGGGCGTGCGGGGCGAGCCGCTCGAGCCACGCCTCGTAGTCGTGGTGGAGGCCCGACTCGTCGTCGTTGATGAAGACGCTGGCGCTGATGTGCATGGCGTTCACCAGCACCAGCCCCTCGCGCACCCCGCTCTCCCCCACCACCCGCTCGACCTCGCGGGTGATGTTGAGGAACGCGCGCCGCGTCGGCACGTTCAGCGTCAGGTAATCCGTGTGGGCCTTCATCGCGGGCGAGCGTAGCACGCGGCCGGCCGGGCCCCGACCGTCCGGCGGCCCGCCCGCGAACGCCCCGGGCATCGCGCCCGGGGAGCGTCGCCGGCCTTGAGCGGCCGCGAGCCGCTCTGCTACGTTCGCCGTCCGCGCGCATCGGAAGAACCCGACCGCCCGCCCCGCATCCCCCGGCGCGCCCCGAACGGAGTTCCACCGGACCCTCAACCCCGAGGAGCAACCCCTTGTCCAGCAAGAGCCTTCCCGACATCGTCGTCGTCGCCGGCGCGCGCACCCCGATGGCCGAGTGGATCGGCGGCAAGCGCGGCGACGGGCTGCCGGGCGGAGCGCTCGCTTCGGTCTCGGCGATCGACCTGGGCGCGGTCGCGGCGAAGGCGGCGATCGAGCGGGCCGGGGTGCCACCGGAAACGTTCGACCACGTCGTGATGGGGAACGCGCTCCAGACCTCGGGTGACGCGCTCTACGGCGCGCGCCACGTGGCGCTCAAGGCGGGGCTGCCGCAGTCGGTGCCGGCGCTGACCGTGAACCGCCTCTGCGGCTCGGGTCATCAGGCGGTGGTCACCGCCGCCCAGATGATCGCCCTCGGCGAGGCGACCTGGGTGGTGGCGGGCGGGATGGAGAACATGAGCCAGGCCCCGCACGTGCTGCGCGGCGCCCGCGCCGGGATCCGGCTCGGGCCCGGCGCGCCGCTCGAGGACTCGCTGTGGGTGGCGCTCAAGGACTCCTACTGCGGTCTCCTGATGGCGCAGACCTCGGACAACCTGGCACGCAAGTACGGCATCACCCGCGAGGAGCAGGACGCGTTCGCGCTCCGCTCCCACACGCTCGCGAACCGGGCGAACACGGACGGGCGCTTCGCCGAGGAGCGGGTGGCGGTGACCGTGCAGCAGGGGAAGAAGTCGGTGGTGGTGGACAAGGACGACCATCTGTTCCCGAACACCACGCTCGAGGGACTCGCGCGGCTCACCCCGGCGTTCGGCCCCGAGTCGTTCGTCACCGGCGGCAACGCCTCGGGCATCGTGGACGGGGCGGCGGCGCTGGTGGTGACGAGCGCCGAGCGGGCGCGCGCGGCCGGGAAGCCGGCGATGGGCTACGTGCGCGACTGGGCGAGCGTGGGCGTGGACCCCGCGATCATGGGCTTCGGCCCCGCCCCGGCGATCCGCAAGGTGCTCGAGCGGGCCGGGATGTCGCTCGACGCGATCGACCTGTTCGAGATCAACGAGGCGTTCGCCGGCCAGTACCTGGCGGTCGAGAAGGACCTCGGCCTCGACCGCGAGAAGGTGAACGTGAACGGCGGCGCGATCGGCCTCGGCCACCCGCTCGGCGCCACCGGGACGCGGCTCATCCACACCCTGCTCATCGAGCTCGCCCGCCGCAAGAAGCGCTGGGGCATCGCCTCGGCCTGCATCGGCGGCGGGCAGGGGATCGCGGTGTTGCTCGAGCGGAGCGCCTGAACGCGGGCTTTGCGGCCGGCGGTCGATCGCCGGAGGTCCATCGCTCTCCGAAGATCCCGATTGACCGCCATCTGCGGGCGGCGGATGCTCAATGTCTGCTTCCTGCAGGCTGACGCCAGCCAGCGGGGCCTCGCCGCGCGTACGGCGCCCGGAGAACCAACGTGCTCCCCAGACGCCTTCCTGACCCCAGCCGGAACCCCCCGGAACTCCCCACGAGGCGCCGGCGCTTTCGCGCGATGGCAATCGCGTCACTGTTGACGCTCCAGGCGTGGCTCGGACCCACTCCCGCGGAGGCGCAGGTCGTCGGACCGGACAAGCGCATCGGGTCGGGCGTGACGTTCCTGTCCGGAATAGAGTTGGGGCCACAGGTCGCCTTTCAGGGCACTCTCGGTCTGGCCGTCTGGTACGAGGGCATCACCAAGCTCCACTGCGCATTCACCCAGGATGGTGGTGTCTCGTGGGAACCCGGGGGGTTCGTCCCCGGATTCGAGGATGATTTCGGCCTTTGCTCGGTTGCGGCCGGCCCCGGCGGCGCCTTCTATGTCAGCAATCGCCGGGCACTCACGAACGTGCCCGATCTGGAGGTGCGCCGGGGAGATATCCTCGCCGGTGCTCTCGTCTGGCAGCCGGCGGTCCAGATCGCGAGCGGGCCGAGTCTTGAGCAACCGACCATCTCCTGTGACCCGACCTCGGGGCAGGTCTACGTCTCCTACACGAACGTCTCCCTGGTCTCACCCTCGCCCGAGACCTACGCCGTCACGATCATGTTCACCCGTTCGGTGGATGGCGGTGCGACCTGG
>CAZKQE010000401.1:0-2566 GCA_964554725.1 uncultured bacterium | reverse complement strand
CGCGGGGCCGCGCCCGTCCCCGGGGGGCCCGCGGGCGCAGGGCGTGGTGAAGTGGTTCAACGAGGCCAAGGGGTTCGGTTTCATCCAGGCCGAGGGTGGCGAGGACGTGTTCGTCCACTTCTCGTCGCTCAGCGGCTCCGGCTTCCGCACGTTGACGGAGGGCGACCGGGTGGAGTTTGATGTCGTGGAAGGCCCCAAGGGCAAGCAGGCGGCCCACGTCGTCAAGCAGTGACCATCCACCGTCGCCGGGCATCGGGGAGGCCCTCGTGTCGTCCGCGAGGGCCTTCTCGCGCGAACCGCCGGGGAGGAACGTGCTCGAGGCCACCAACACCTTCACCGCGCTGAGCGAGGAGTTCGTCGAGCTTCACTTCAAGCACGATCCGGTGGCCGCGACGCTGGCCGGGGTGCACGACTACGACCACCTGCTGCCCGATCACTCCCCGGAGGGGATGCTCGCGCGCACCGCCTGGCTGCGGGACCTCGACCAGCGCCTGGTGGTCGGCGTGAGCTGGGAGGACCTGCCGCTCGAGCAGCGCGTGGACTACGGGCTGCTGCGGGCCCGCCTGACGGCGATGCGCGCCGAGGCGGAGGAGCTGCGCACCCACACGCGCAATCCGGTCCTCTATCCCCAGACCGCGCTCGACGGCCTGTTCCTGCTGTGGACGCGCCACTCGCTGCCGGCCGCCGAGCGCAAGGAGGCCCTGCTCGCGCGGATGCTCGCGGTGCCCGACTACCTCCGGGCCGCGGGCCCCAACCTGCGGCAGGTCCCCGAGGTCTTCCTCGGCGTCGCCGACGAGGTGAACCGCAGCGGCCCCGGGTTCGTGGACCAGGTCGCCCGCTCGCTCGGCGAGAGTTTCCCGGCCGAGCGCGAACGGATCGAGCACGCCGCGGGCCGCGCCCGCATCGGCTTCGCCCAGTACCAGGACTTCCTCGATCGCGAGCTGGAGTCGCGGGTGGGCGGCGAGTTCGCGATCGGCGAGCGGTGGATGAACTACAAGCTCGAGCGCGAGCATCTGCTGGGGATGGACTGTGCCGCCCTCGCGGCGCTGGGCGAGGAGCAGGTGGCGCGGACCCGGACCCTGCTCGAGGAGGAGGCGCGCCGCATCGACCCGGCGCGGAGCTGGCAGGAGCTGATCGGCGAGGCGAAGACCCGGCACCCGGAGGCCCTCAAGCTGAAGGAGGCGTACCAGTCCGAGACCGAGCGCGCGCGACGCTTCGTGGTCGAGAAGCGGATCGCGCCGATCGCGCCCGGCGACCGCCTCGAGGTGATCGACACGCCGGTGTTCGAGCGCACGGTCGTCCCCTACGCCGCCTACCTGCCGCCGGGGCCGTTCGACGAGGACCCGACCGGCTTCTTCTACGTGACGCCGGTGGACACGAACCGCCGCCGCGAGGAGCAGCAGCAGCAGCTCGCCGGGCACCATTACGCCGGCCTCGCGCTCACCACGGTCCACGAGGCGTACCCCGGCCACCACCTGCAGCTGACGCACGCGAACCGCGCGGGCTCGCGACTCCGCCGCCTGGCGGACAGCAACCTGCTCGCCGAGGGTTGGGCGCTCTACTGCGAGGAGCTGATGTACGAGCAGGGGTTCTACCTCGACCCGCTGACGCGGCTGTGCCAGCTCAGGGACCTGCTGTGGCGCGCCTGCCGCGTGGTGCTCGACGTGGGGCTCCAGACCGGACGCGTCACGTTCATGCAGGCGGTGGACTACCTGCGCGAGGAGGCGATGGTCGAGCGGGTCAACGCGGTGGCGGAGGTGAAGCGCTACACGATGACGCCGACCCAGCCGATGAGCTACCTGGTCGGCAAGCTCGAGATCCTCGCGCTGCGGGCCGAGGCGGAGCGCCGGCTGGGCGGCCGCTTCGACCTCCACGACTTCCACGCCGTGCTGCTCGCGCGCGGCACGCTCCCGCCCGCGCTGGTGCGCGAGGAGCTGGCCGCGCTCCTGGCGTAGCCCGGGGTCAGTGCCCGTCCGCGGCCCGCGGCCGCGCGTAGAGCGCCTCGATCCCGGCGGCGAGCCGCTCCATGACCACCTTGCGCTTCACCTTGAGCGTGGGGGTCAGCTCGTCCGCCTCCTGGCTCAGCTCGCGGTCGAGCAGCAGGAAACGCTTCACCTGCTCGAACGAGGCGAGATCGGCGTTCATGCGGTCCACCTCGGCGCGGTAGAGCGCCTGCACCTCGGGCCGGTCGAGCAGCTCACGCCGGGTCGCCGCATTCCAGTCGCGCGCCTTCGCCTCGGCCTCGAGGGCGGCGAAGTCGGGCACCAGCAGCGCGACCACGTAGGGCCGCCGGTCGCCGAGCAGCACCGCCTCGGACACCCAGCGGCTCGCCTTCAGCACCTTCTCGAGCGGCTGGGGCGCCACCTTCTTGCCGCCGGCGAGCACCAGCAGGTCCTTGAGCCGGTCGGTGATGACCAGGTAGCCGTCGCCGTCGAGGTGACCGATGTCGCCGGTGTGGAACCAGCCGTCGCGGATCGCCTCGCGGGTCGCGGCCTCGTTGCGGTAGTAGCCCTTCATCACGTGGGGTCCGCGGGTGAGGATCTCGCCCTCCTCGCCGATCCGCACC
>CAZKQE010000400.1:2171-2567 GCA_964554725.1 uncultured bacterium | reverse complement strand
AGTCGGCGCGGATCGGCAGCTCGCGGTGCCCGCGGTCGATCACCACCGCGAGCTGGATGGACTTCGGGCGGCCGAAGTCGATCAGCGCGTCCATCGCCGCGCGCACCGTGCGGCCGGTATAGAGGACGTCGTCCACCAGCACCGCCACCTTCTCGTTGATGTCCACCGGGATCTCGGTCGAGCCCACGACCGGCTGGTGGGCGACCTTCGAGAGGTCGTCGCGGTAGAGGGTGATGTCGAGGCTGCCCTCGACCGGGGCCCGGCCCTCGAACTCGGCGATCTTCTTCGCGATGCGGGCGGCGAGCGGGACGCCGCGGCGGCGGATGCCGACCAGGACCAGGCCGTCCACGCCCGTGTTGCGCTCGACGATCTCGTGGGCGACGCGGGTGATGATGC
>CAZKQE010000400.1:0-2161 GCA_964554725.1 uncultured bacterium | reverse complement strand
ATGCGCCGCAGGCCGTCGGCGTCGACGATCTCGGCCTTCTCCTTGAGGGCCATCGGGTTCTCCCGTGGGACGGGCGCTCCCGGCGCCCGCAGGAGGCGGACCATAGCCGGAGCGGAGGCGACCGGCAAGCCGCCGGCGCGCGGCTAGCGGCTCCCCCCCAGCCCCGCCAGCGCGGCGCGGGCCTCGGCGTCGCCGGGGTCGCGCGCGAGCGCGCGGGTGAGATGTCGCCGGGCGCGCCCGCGGTCGCCGAGCGCGGCGTACGCCTGGCCGAAGCGCAGGTCGAGCGTGCGCGGGTCGAGGATGCGGCGCGCCTCCTCGCGGAACGCCGCGAGCGCGTCGGCGGGGCGCCCCTCGGCCAGCGCGATCAGGCCGAGCCGCTCGTGCTCGCCCGGCATCAGCGGCTCGGCGGCGATCGCCGCCTCGGTGTGGCGCCGCGCGTCGGCCAGCCGGCGCTCGGTGAGCGCGGCGCGGGCGAGCAGGCTGTGGGCCTGCGAGTCGTACGGCGACTCGCGCGTCTGCCGCAGCAGCTCCTCCTCGACGCCGCGCCGCACCGCCGGGTCGGCGAGCGCCCGCTGCCCGAGCGCGGCCAGCCGCTCGGTCCCGCCCGGCAGGTGGCGGTAGGCGTAGCGCGCGGCGAGCGAGTCGAGCGGGCCGCCGCGGCGCAGGTAGAGCGCCGCCGCGTCGTCGGCGAACACCAGCGCCCAGGTCGTGTCGGCGTCGAGGAAGTCGAGCAGCCGGCCCCAGCCCGAGTGGAAGCGGCTGAGGAGCACGTAGTCGAACCGGTGCCGGGCGTCGAGCCGCAGCCACGACTCGCGGCTCCGCTGCGAGAGCGCGAGCAGGTTGCGGTCCTCCTTCGTCGCCGCCTCGGGGGTGCCGGTCATGAACGGCAGCCGCTCGCGTTCGGGCCAGAAGCGCCAGGCCTGGTAGCCGCCCTGGAAGTCGTTGAACCCGCGACCGCGCACGTCGTGCTCGGCCATGAAGTCGCACGCGCGCACCGGGTAGCGCGCCATGTCGAGCCGCACGCCGAGCGGGTACTCGACCCGCGACCACTCCGGGACGCTGCCGGCGACGCACACCACCGCGGCGAGCGCGGCACGCGTCCACGCCGGCCGCGTCCACGCCGGCCAGCGGCGCGCGGCCACCCAGGCGTCGAGGTCGCGCGCGAGGTAGGGCGCGGCGACCACCGCCCACGCCCCGCTGAACCGCTGGGTGTTCAGCATCAGCGCGGTGAAGAACACCATGCACAGCGCCTCGACCAGGTCGAAGCCGGCGCGCCGCCAGCGCGCCAGCGCGAGCAGCGGCCATGCGACCAGCAGCCCCGCCAGCCCGTTGCGGGCGTTGTTCGCCCAATCGAGCGGCTGCAGCTCGCCGATGCCCTGATAGATGGGCTCGTGGCGCAGCGTGAGGAAGAACTCGAACGGCTGCCACAGCGGGCGCCAGGTCCAGGGGTTGGCGAACGAGATCGCGGCGGCGGCGAGCGAGACGAGCAGCAGCCGGCCGAGATCGGCGCGCGCGGCGCCGCCCGCCGGGCCGCCCGCGCGCGCGGCGCGCAGCAGGTCGAGCAGGTGGAACCCGATCATCACGAAGCCCATGTAGTACGACGGGTGGGTGTTCGCCCACACCCAGGCGATCGCCACCAGTCCGAGCGCCGGGTCGCGCAGGAGCGGCGGCGCGGCGGCCCCCGCGGCGCGCGCGACCCGCCGCGTCTCGAGCAGCAGGATCTGCAGCGCCATCAGCAGCGCGACCAGCGTCTCGGGGCGCAGCTGGGTACGCTGGCGGTAGACCAGGGCGCAGGCGGCCATCACGACCAGCGGCGTCAGCCCGCGCGCGCCCATCCGCCGCGCCGCGAGCCACAGCACCGCGAACAGGGCCAGCGTGCCCACCCAGCGCCAGACGAACAGTCCGGTGATGCCCCCGCGCTCCCACAGCGGCCACACCAGTGCGCGGAACAGCCACGCGTTGTTGGCGTCCACGTTCCCGTAGGCGGGCCAGGTCCACAGGTGGGTGACCGGGATCGCGCGGGTCTCCCAGATCACGCGCCCGACCAGCAGGTGGTGCCAGAAGTCGGTGTCGTAGATCCAGGCGCTCACCGAGACGACCACGCAGGCGGCGGCGACCAGCGCCGCCGCGAGGTGCGCCGGATGCCGCAGCGGGAGCGGCG
>CAZKQE010000399.1:0-2579 GCA_964554725.1 uncultured bacterium | reverse complement strand
CTGCGCCCCGACGAGGCCCTGATGGCGGTCACCACCTCCTACTGGTCGTGGTTCGCCGACCGCCCCAGCGTCCACCTGGTGATCGCCGACGAGCCCGCGTTCCTCGCCGTCGTGCGGCGCCACCGGGTGCGCTGGGCGGCGCTCCCCACCTCGCGGCTGGCGGAGTTCGCGGCGCGCTACCCGGAGGGCCGGCTGCCCGCCGCGCTGGTCGTGGACCACGCCGACCCGGCGCGGGACGTCACGGTGTTCGCGGTGCGGGACACCGCGGCCGGCTCAGCCGCCGGCCGCTGACGGCGGGCCGGGGTCCGCCGGCGGGTCGCGGCGGATCCCGTAGAGCGAGAGCGAGATCGCGTACAGGTAGTAGGGCAGCTTGAGCCACGGGGCGCGCGCGAGCAGGCCGGCCAGGGCGCGGCGCGCCCCGCCCCCGGGCCGGGCGGCGATCAGGTCCAGCCGGTCCCGCGGCTCGAGTCCCGCGGCGCGGAACGCCCGCCGCATGCCGGGGAACGTGAACCAGTGGATCGCCGGGAAGTCGGTCCAGTTCACCAGGTCGCGCCGGTGGGCCATGATCCACGCCAGGGTGCGACGGCGCAGCGGCTCCGGCAGCCACGCGTAGAAGGGGAAGTGGTTGACCTCCTGCTGGAGCGGGCAGTGCCGGTTCGTGGTGTAGACCACCGCCACGCCGCCCGGGCGCAGCACGCGGGCGGTCTCGGCCAGCACCGCGCGCCAGTCGGGGACGTGCTCGAGCAGCGAGTTGCAGAACACCGCGTCGAACGTCCCGGCCGGGAAGGGCAGCCGGGTGGCGTCGCCGGCGGACCAGGCCGGCTCGACCGGGCCGCCGGGCGCCGGGTGCGCGGCGCGCCAGCGCGTACGGCCCGCGAGCAGCAGGTCGTGGTCGAAGTCGACGCCGGTGACCGCGGCGCCGCGTTCGGCCCACGCCAGCGCATAGGGACCCGACCCGCACGCCAGGTCGAGCACGCGCGGGCGCTCGCGCCCGGCCAGCAACGGGCCCAGGTAGCGCCACTCCGCGGCCAGCATCGCCCGCGCGGCCTCGTGGTCGCGGGTGTCGCGGTTGTGGTCGAGGAACCGCGTGCGGAACGGCGAGCGCGCGAGCACGCCGCGGGGGCCGGGCGGCGCGGCGCGCGGATCGGGCGCCACGGGCGGGACGCCGCTCAGGCGACCGGCGAGCCCGCGGCGCCGGGACGGGACGCGTGCCGGCGCTGCCACTCGACCGTGCGCCGCAGCCCCTCCTCGAGCGTGACCTCGGGGATCCAGCGCAGGGCGCGCCGGGTCTTCTCGATGTTCACCACCCGGCGCCGGATGTTGTCCACGTCGCGGCGGTCCGTGTGGGTCGGGGTCACCGGCGCCCCGGTGAGGCGGATGAGGGCCGCCGCGAGCTCGTTGACCCGGGTCTCGACGCCGCTGCCGACGTTGAACACCTCCCCCGTCGCCCGGTCCGAGGTCCCCGCCAGCACGGTCGCCTCGACCGCGTCGTCGATGAAGGTGAAGTCGCGCGTCTGGTTGCCGTCGCCGTGGATGACCGGGGCGCGGCCCGCGAGCAGCGACTCGAGGAACTTGGCGACCACGCCGCAGTAGGGGTTGGCCGGGTCCTGCCCGGGGCCGAAGATGTTCGAGTAGCGCACCGCGGTGGCGGGCAGGCCGTAGGACTCGTAGAAGGCCATGCAGTAGTTCTCGCCCGCCAGCTTGGAGACCGCGTAGGGCGTCAGCAGCGAGAGCGGATCGTCCTCGTTCATCGGCAGGTAGCGCGGGTTGCCGTAGACCGAGGTGGACGAGGTGTAGACGACGCGACGGTCGCCGGCGGCGCGCGCCGCCAGCAGCACGTTGAGGGTGCCGCCGATGTTGGTCTCGAAGTCCTCGCGCGGGTTGCGGGTCGAGACGACGATGTTCCGCGCCGCGAGATGGAAGACGAGGTCGTTCGCGGCGACCAGCGGTTCGACGGTCGCCGCGTCGCACACCGAGCCGTGGACGAACGCGAGGCCCTGCTCGGGGAGGTTCTCACGCCGCCCGGTGAACAGATCGTCGAGGACCGTGACGCGGGCGCCCTCGCGCAGCAGCCGCTTCACCAGGTTGCTGCCCACGAATCCGGCGCCCCCGGTGACGAGGATCCGGCGGTCCTTCAGGCTCATGCGCTGTGCCTCCCGCCGGGGTCCGCGCCCCGCGCCGGCGCCGGCGGCCGCGCGGGACGCGGCCCACCCCGGTCGCCCGGCGCCGGCGGAGCCGATCCGGCGGCGCGAATCATATCGCAGGCGCCGCTCCGGTTCACGCGCGCCCCCGGCGCGCTCAGCGACGCAGCCCGAACCGCAGGTAGACGAGCGGGCGCAGGATGCGCCAGCCGTCGCGCAGCGGGTGCATCTTCGTGGTGCCGCGGTCGTGGTAGCGCACGGTCACCGGCGCCTCCCCCACGCGGTAGCCGCAGCGCACCGCCTGGAAGAGGAGATAGGGCTCGAGCTCGTAGCGGTCGAGCCAGTCCTGCTCGAGACGGATGCGCGGGTCGTCGAGCAGCGACAGCCGGAAGTCGCGAAAGCCGGTGGTGCCGTCGGTCGAGGGGTAGCCGCTGGCGA
>CAZKQE010000398.1:0-2594 GCA_964554725.1 uncultured bacterium | reverse complement strand
CGCGCGGGAGCCCGCCGCGCTCGGCCTCGCCGCGCAGGTTGTTGCCGTAGTCGAACACGACCGCGCCGCGCTCGCGCATCCCGAGCAGCGCGCGCACCTGGTCGGCCATCGAGGCGCGCGCGCGCCGCACGTGCTCGTCGGGGTCGGCGGTGCGCAGGGCGGCCGCCCGCTCGAGCGTGAGCCCGGCCGGGACGTAGCCGTGGAGCGGATCGTGGGCCGAGGTCTGGTCGGTCGCGACATCCGGGACCACCCCGCGCCGGAGCAGCTCGGGATGGACCACGGCGGCGTTGCCCACGAGTCCGACGCCGAGCGGCCGGCGGGCCGCCGTCGCCTCGCGGCAGAGCGCCAGCGCCTCGTCGAGCGAAGTGGTCATGCGGTCGCAGTAGCCGCCCTCGACGCGGCGTCGCGCCCGCGCCTCGTCGACCTCGACCGCCAGGCACACGCCGCCGTTCATCGTCACCGCGAGCGGCTGGGCGCCGCCCATCCCGCCGAGCCCGGCGGTCAGCACCAGGCGCCCGGCGAGGGTGCCGCCGAAGTGACGGTCGGCGCACTCGGCGAGCGTCTCGAAGGTGCCCTGCACGATCCCCTGCGAGCCGATGTAGATCCACGAGCCGGCGGTCATCTGACCGAACATCATGAGCCCCTTGCCTTCGAGCTCCCAGAAGTGCTCCCAGGTGGCCCAGCGCGGCACCAGCATCGAGTTGGCGATGAGCACGCGCGGCGCGTCGGGGTGGGTCCGGAACACCCCGACCGGCTTGCCGGACTGGACCAGCAGGGTCTCGTCGTGGTCGAGCGCGCGCAGGGCGGCGACGATACGGTCGAACGCGGCCCAGTCGCGGGCCGCGCGCCCGGTGCCGCCGTAGACGACCAGGTCGTCGGGCCGCTCGGCGACCTCGGGGTCGAGGTTGTTCATCAGCATCCGCAGCGCCGCCTCCTGCAGCCACCCGCGGCACGACCGCTCCGTCCCCCGCGGGGCGCGCACGGTGCGGGCGGCGACCGGGTTCACGAGCCCAGCACCTCCGCGGCGAGCCGCATCGGCGCCGCCGAGACCGCCCAGCGTGCGAGCCGCTCGCACGCCGCCGAGAGCGGCCGGTCGCCCTCCGGCGCCGGGACCAGCCGGCGCACCGCGCCGTACAGGCGCTCGCTGCCGAGCCCGGCCCGCAACGGACGGCGGAATTCGAGCGCGCGCACCGCGCACAGCAGCTCGAGCGCGATGACGCGGGCGCTGTTCTCGACGACCCGCCGCGCGTGGCGGGCGGCGATCGGCGCCATGCTGACGTGGTCCTCGACGCCGGCGCCGGTCGGGATCGAGTCCACGCTCGCCGGGTGGCACAGGGTCTTGTTCTCGGACACCAGCGCGGCCGCCGTGTACTGCGCCATCATGTAGCCCGATTCGATCCCCGGCTCGCCCGCCAGCATCGCCGGCAGCCCGGAGACGCGCTCGTCCAGCAGCCGGTCGATGCGCCGCTCGGACAGCGACGCGGTCTCGGCCACCGCGAGCTTCAGGTAGTCCGCCGCCAGCGCCACCGGCTGGGCGTGGAACAGCCCGGCCGAGACCACCTCGTCGCTGGCGGCGAACACCAGCGGGTTGTCGTTCACGCAGCCCAGCTCGATCGCGAGCTGCCCCTCGACGTGCGCGAGCGCGTCCCACGAGGCGCCCATCACCTGCGGCACGCAGCGCAGGCTGTAGGCGTCCTGCACCCGCCCGCACCCGGCATGGGAGGCGACCAGCGCGCTGTCGTCGGCGTACGCGCGCAGCCGTCGCGCCGCCTCGAGCGCGCCCGGGTAGGGCCGCAGCGCCTGCACCTCGGGGCGGGCGGGCTGGAACGAGCCCAGCAGCACCTCGGTGGAGAGCGCGGCCGCCGCCATCGCCGACTCCCACAGCCGCCGCGCGTCCACACACGCGAGCGCCGCCACCGCGGTCGAGAACTGGGTGCCGTTGATGAGCGCCAGCCCCTCCTTGGCCTCGAGCGTGAGCGGCTGCAGTCCCGCCCCGCGCAGTGCCAGCGCCCCCGGCATGCGCTGCTCGCCCAGCCACGCCTCGCCCTCGCCGACCAGCACCAGCGCCAGGTGCGCGAGCGGGGCGAGGTCGCCCGAGGCCCCGACCGAGCCCTGGAGCGGCACCACCGGGGTCACCTCGCGCTCGAGCATCGCCAGCAGCGCCTCGACCACCTCCGGCCGGCAGCCGGAGTGCCCGTGGGCGAGCGAGGCCGCGCGCAGCAGGAGCATCGCCCGCGCCACCTCGGGCGGAGCGAAGCGCCCGACGCCGGCGGCGTGCGAGCGGAGCAGGTTCATCTGCAGGTCGCGCACCTGCTCGCCGGAGATCGCGCGGTCCTTGAGCGGGCCGAAGCCGGTGTTCACGCCGTAGATCGCGCGCTCGCCCGCCAGCGCCCGGGTGACGACCGCGCGGCTCGCCGCCATGCGGGCGCGCGCGCCCTCGCCGAGCCGCACCGGCGCCCCGCCGCGCGCCGCCGCCTCGACGTCGGCGAGCGTGACCGGGGCGCCGCCCAGCTCGATCACGCCGGCTCCCCGGCGGGGTCCGCGGCCGGCCGCGCGCCGTCGGCGGCCGCCGACGGGTCCGCCCCGGCGAGGAA
>CAZKQE010000397.1:0-2596 GCA_964554725.1 uncultured bacterium | reverse complement strand
CGCGCGGTGCTACCATGGCCCGGCGCCCCTCACCCCGCGCCGCACCCCGCCGCCGCGCCCACCCTCTCGTTCGGTCAGGAGGCATCCGGTCATGCTCGGTCTCGTCCTGCTTGCTCTGGCCCTCGTCGTCGTCGCCGTCGCGGTCGGGATCTACAACGGCCTGGTCGGGCTCCGGAACCGCGCCGCCGCCTCGTGGGCGGACATCGAGGTGCAGCTCAAGCGCCGGCACGACCTGGTCGGCAACCTGGTCGAGACCGTGAAGGGCTACGCGAAGCACGAGCAGCAGACGCTCGACCGGGTGATCGAGGCGCGCGGACGGGCGATGGGCGCCTCCGGCGGCGGCGGTCCGCGCGAGGCGGGGCAGGCCGAGAACCTGCTCACCTCGCAGCTGCGCTCCCTGTTCGCGCTCGCCGAGGCCTATCCCGACCTCAAGGCGAACCAGAACTTCCGCGACCTGCAGGGGTCGCTCGAGGCGCTCGAGACCGAGGTCCAGAACGCCCGCCGCTACTACAACGCGGTCGTGCGCGACTACAACACCAAGATCCAGACCGTCCCGGACGTGTTCGTCGCGCGCATGTTCGGCTTCCGCGAGCGGGACTACTTCGAGCTGACCGACCCGGCCGAGGGCCAGGTGCCGAAGGTGCAGTTCTAGCGCCGCGCGACCGGACCGATGCGTCCCCTCGCGTGGCTCCCCGTCGCGCTCGCGCTGGTCGCGGGCCCCGCCGCCGCCGACCGCGGCGGGTACCTCATCCACCGCTTCGACACCCGGCTCACGGTCGGGCGCGACGCGAGCCTCGCGGTCGAGGAGCGGATCGAGGTCGAGTTCACCGAGCCGCGCCACGGGATCTACCGCATGATCCCGGTGCGCTACACCGACCCGCGCGGGTTCGCGTACTCGCTCGGCCTGCGGCTCACCGAGGTCGCGGACGAGTCCGGCCGCCGGCACCGCACCCGCGTCACCCACGAGGGGCGCTACGCGAAGATCCGCATCGGCGACCCCGACCGCACCGTGCAGGGCCGCGTGGTCTACGTGCTCCGCTACCGCGTGCGCGACGCGCTCGGGCACTTCGCCGAGCACGACGAGATCTACTGGAACGCGACCGGGCACGAGTGGAACACGACCATCGCCCACGCCACCGCGACCGTGCGGCTGCCGGCGCCGCTTCCGCCGGGCCAGCTCGAGGCCGCGGCCTACACCGGACGGTTCGGCAGCCGCGAGCGCGACGTCACCGTCACCCACCCCGGGCCCGGCGTGGTCCGCTTCGAGGCGACCGGCTCGTTCGCGCCGCTCGAGGGGCTCACGGTGGCGGTCGGCTGGCCGCACGGACACGTGCGGATCCCGGGGGCGTGGGAGCGCGCGGGCGGGTTCCTCGCCGACAACTGGGTGCTGCTGATGCCGCTCGGGTGGGCCGTCTTCCTGCTGCGCCGGTACCGCCGGCTGGGCCGAGACCCGGAACCCTCGGCGCCGGTCATGGTGCAGTACGAGCCGCCGCCCGGCCTCTCGCCGGCCGCGGTGGGCACGCTGATCGACGAGACCGCGGACCTCGCCGACATCTCGGCGACCGTCGTCCACCTCGCGATCCGCGGCCACCTGACCATCCGTCAGGAGGAGCGCCCGCAGCTGTTCGGCATCCTGAAGCGGGAGGAGACCGTGTTCCGCCGGGCGACGCCGTCCGGGGACCCGCCGCTCGCCCCGCACGAGCGGGCGGTGCTGGAGGCCCTGTTCGCCTCCGGCGACGAGGTGGACGCGGCCGACCTCGCGAACAAGTTCTACGCCCGCATCCCGGCGATCCGCACCGCCATCTACGACCGGCTGGTCGAGCAGCGCTACTTCGACGCCTCGCCCGAGAAGGTGCGCATGGGATACATCGGGACGGGCCTGCTCGCGGGGTTCGCGACCGCCGCGGTGAGCGTGGCATGGCTGCTCCTGCGCGGCGTCGGCGAGCCGGCGGTCCCGCTCCTGCCGATCGTGGCCGGCGGCCTCAGCTGGGGCGTGTTCGGCGCGTTCTCCTCGGCGATGCCGCGGCGCACCGAGGCCGGCGTGCGGGCGCGCCGGTGGGCGCTCGGCTTCCAGGAGTTCGCGGCGCGCGTGGAAGGCGAACGGCTGGAGCGGGCGGCCGCGGACCCGCGCGGCGCATTCGAGGGCCTGCTCCCCTACGCGATGGCGCTGGGCGTCGGCGAAGCGTGGGCGCGGCGGTTCGAGGGCATCTACCGCGAACAGGCGCCGCGCTGGTACTCGGGGTCGCACCCGGGCGGCGGGTTCTCGACCCGCGCGTTCGAGCGCAGCCTCGCCTCCTCGATGGACCGCGCGGGCCGCGCGATGACGGCGTCGCCCCGGTCCTCGAGCGGGTCGGGGGGCGGCGGCTCATCGGGCGGCGGCGGCGGCGGGGGCGGCGGCGGCTCGTGGTGAGTGCGGCCGGGCGATCCTCGCGACTGCCGCCCCCGCGCGACGGGAGGGAGAGCCGCGGCGTCCGTCAGCCCGCCGCGCCCTCCGCCCCCGCCGCCGCGAGCCGCTCCGCGGCGTCGGCCGCCGCGAGCGCATCCGCCAGCTCGTCGAGGTCGCCCTCCATGAGCGCCGGCAGGTTGTGGGCGGTGA
>CAZKQE010000396.1:0-2606 GCA_964554725.1 uncultured bacterium | reverse complement strand
CCGGCTCGGTGACGGTGGGAGACTCGCGGCCGGGGTCTACATGATCCGCCTGCGAAAGGGCGCGAACCTCGCCCGGGCCCGTGCGGTGGTGGTTCGTTGAGTCGTCCTCCCCGGGGGTAGGGGTGGCGTCGGTCCCGCCTCGCGGCGCCGTAGGGTGGATGTGGTCCAGCCGCGGCTCCCCACGATCACACGCTCCCCGCACCCTGGTGTAGCGCCCGCTCGCATTAGGCGCACTGCTCCGGGATGCGAGGCGGAGAGCTAGATTCAGGAGCACGCTCTGCTCCGATTCGCCCGGCGTGGCGTGCGTCTCGCTCGCGCGATTCCCCCCAGACGCGCGCGAGCCGTGGCGGAGTGCACGCGAATCGTGCAACGCCGCCGTCCGAGCGAGCGCTCATGCGGATGGTCCCCCCCTTGCACATCCCACGAGGGTCGTCACCGGCCGCCACACCCGATGGGAGGTGCATCCCGTGCGTCGTCACGTGCTGTCGATCCTCGCGCTCGGGGTGCTCATGGACGCAGCGCCCGTCCCCCTGCTCGCCGCCGACTGGGAGCCGGCGGCACCGCTCCCGGTGGCGCGTCACGGCGCCGCCGCGGCGGAGCTGGGTGGCCGCGTCTACGTCCTCGGCGGGCGCTCGGGCGGAGACCTCGCCTCGGTCGCCGTCTGGGACGCCGGAGCCGGCGCCTGGAGCGCCGCGCCCGACATGTCGCAGAGCCGCTTCCGACCCGGCGGCGCCGCCCTCGGCGGCTTCCTCTACGCGGTCGGCGGCGAGGACGGGTTCGGGATGCCGACGATCAACGTCGAGCGCTTCGACCCGGCGGGCGGCGGGTGGACCTCGCGCTCCGGGCTGCCGGCCTCGCGCTCCGCGATGGCGATCGCGGCGCTGGGCGGCGGGCTGATCGTGGCGGGCGGGCTCTCGGACGAGGGCTTCCTCGGCGCCGAGTGCTTCCGCTACGACCCGGCGGCCGACCGCTGGTCGGCGATCGGCGCGCTCGCCGTGCCGCGCGCCGGTGCCGCCGCCGCAGTGCTCGGGGATCGCATGTGGGTGATGGGCGGGAGCGACGGGACGGTGCGGGCCACGGTGGACGTCTACGACGACGCCAGCGGGCACTGGAGCGCCGGACCCGACCTGCCCGAGCCGCTCCGCGACGCGATGGCGGCGACGCTCGAGGACCGCGTCTGGCTCGTCGGGGGAGTCGACGCCTCGGGCGCCGGCAGCCCGCGGGTGTACAGCGCGGCGGCGGACGGTCAGTGGCGAAGCGAGAGCGCCCTGCCGTCCGCCCTCTCGGGCGGTTTCGCTGCCGGCTTCGGCGGCCCCTGCCTGATGGTGGGAGGCGGTCTGGACGGCGCGGGTCAGCCGGCGGCCTCCGTGTGGTCCCGGTGCGCCCTCCCGCCGCCTCCGCCCCCACCTCCGCCACCGCCTCCTCCTCCGCCACCGCCCCCGCCACCGCCGCCACCGCCGCCACCGCCGACCACGATCGCGGTCGCGGTCGAGCTGTCGCCGCGCTCGCTCAACGCGGGCAGCCAGGGCAACTGGGTGACGGCCCGCATCCAGACCGACGGCTGGCCGGCCTCGGACATCGTGGTGGCGAGCCTGCGCCTCGCGGGCGTGGCACCCGACGTCGCGAGCGCCACCGCGTCCACCGATCCCGCCGGCGGCGTGCTGACGGTCAAGTTCCCGCGCGCGCCGTTCACCGCCCTCGCCGACGGCGAGCACCTGCTCGAGCTGACGGGGGAGCGCGCCGACGGCGCGGCGATCGCGGGCACGGCCGCCCTCTCGGTGCACGGGAACGGCACCGCCTCCCGCTCGCGCCGGGCGCGCCCGCACGACCTGCGGGTCGCGGAGACGGCGGCCTCGCGGGGTGCGATCGCCTTCACCCTCGAGGCGCCGGCCGAGGTCGCGCTGGACGTGCTCGACCTCCAGGGTCGCACGGTCGCCCGCCTCGCGGGCGGGACGCTCGCGGCCGGGGAGCATCGGCGCGCGTGGCCCGAGGTCGCCGGAGCGGTCCGCTCGGGGATCTACCTCGTCCGGCTCCGCGCCGCGGGCGCCGAGGCGATGGTGAGGCTCTCGGTGCTGCGATGAACCCGTGCGCCTCGCGGCGGGTCGACGGCCTCGCGCCCCGCGGGCGGGGTCCCGGCGGCCACGGGTTCAGGGGCGTCGGTAGACGTCCCTGAACCAGCGCTCCATGTAGCGGTCCGGCGCGGCGAGCGGCGTCCAGCCCGCCCGGCGGTAGATCTCGTGGGCGTCGCGCGTGAGCAGCACCCAGCGCCGCAGGCCCTGGAGATCCGGGTGGCCCTGGATCACCTCGAGCAGCCAGCCGGCGAGCCCGCGGCCGCGGTAGGGCTCGAGCACGAACACGTCGCCCAGGTAGGCGAACGTGGCACGGTCGGTGATCACCCGCGCGAACCCGATCTGGCGCCCTTCGTGATGGAGGCTGAAGCACAGGGAGTGCTCGAGCGACCGGCGCACGACCTCGCGCGGGATGCCCTCCGCCCAGTACGAGCCGGCGAGGAACCCGTGCACCACGTCGAGATCCACCCGCGCCGGGTCGGTGCTGATCGTGAACCCGTCGCGGGTCCATTCGCCGCTCATCGCGCGCCTCCCTCC
>CAZKQE010000395.1:0-2622 GCA_964554725.1 uncultured bacterium | reverse complement strand
GGTCCGGCGGGGTGTTCGCGAACAGCGCCACGAACTGGAGCACCAGCGAGGCGAGGACCGCGCCCTCGCCGACGCGGCGGCTCGAGTCGGGCCAGGCCGACAGGTGCTGGGTCACCCGGTGGATGGACACGCAGCCGACCAGGGCGATCGCGGTGACGCACATCGCCAGCGCCTGCGGCTCCGGGGCCGCGCTCTGGGTGGCGAGCAGGCCGGCCGCGACCGCCGCCAGCCCGAAGCACGCCCACAGGCCGCCGGGGCCGCGCCACGGACGGGTCGGGAGCGCGAACGAGAGCACCGTCATCACGGTCAGCACGCCCAGGGAGCCGAGCAGCCCGGCGCCGACGAAGCCGAGCATCCCCGGGCCGTCGAAGCGGAGCCGCTCGACCGGCAGGTCCCAGGCGTGGTAGTTGAACCAGGGGCCGAGGATCCGCGAGAGCGCGACGTATCCGCCGGCGAGGAAGACCGCCAGGCCCAGCGTGTAGGCGACGCGCCGTCCGCGGTCCTCGCGCAGCAGGTAGACCAGCGCCGCCGCGGCGAACCACACCCCCTGCGCGTGCGTGAAGCACGCCACCGCCATCATCAGCGAGGCGATGAGCCCGCCGGCCGCGCCCGGCACCGAGCGGAGCGCGAGGCCCGCCCCGAGCGCGAGCGCCAGCATCATCGGCTCGGGGCGCGCGGTGGCCGGATCGCCGGCGAGCAGGCCGAGGCCGGCCAGCAGGATGCCGCCCGCCGCCACCGCCAGCGTCCGGTTCTCGGTCTCCTCGTGGACCGCCGCCATCACCATCACGGTGATCGCGAGCACGGCGACCAGGGACAGGAGTCGCAGCCACAGCAGCTCGGGGCCGACCACGTCCACCACCACCGCCGCCGCCAGCGGGAAGCCGGGCAGCAGCGGGGAGGCGCCGCCGGCGACCGGCCCGGTGTAGAGCGGACCGTGGCTGGCGAACGCCTGCGCCAGCTCGAGCAGGGCGCGCTCGGTGGCGTCCGGGGGCGCGGCGCCGCCGAGGCTGCGGGCGCAGCGCACGGCGAAGCCCGCCAGCGCGAGGGCGGAGCCGAACCAGGCGAGCAACCGCAGGGTGCCGGCGATCATCGGGACGCTCCGGATGGATGGGTGGGAGGGGGCCGGCCCCGGGGCCGGTCTGCCGGAAGGTATCGGCACCCGGGGCGCGGCATGTGAGCCCGATCCGGGCGCCCCGCCCGGGACCGGGCGGGGGCGGCGCGCCGGGGCGGGGCCCGGAACGGGACGGGGGCCCGTGGCCGTGCGGCCGCGGGCCCTCGCGCGCGACGGCGGAGCCGCCGCTCAGCCGGTCAAGATGACGAGGTGCTTGACCTTGCAGAACTCCCGCGGGTCGAGGATGTGGAGCTCCATCTGGTCGCCCTCGAGCCGCAGCTCGTAGCTCGAGGTCGGCTGGGCGCTCAGCACCCGCGCCTTGGGGCCCGGGGTGCGGATCAGGGTCTCGCGCCCGGTGTCGAGGCGGGTGAACTGGCTCTCGTCGTAGCGACCGGTGAGCTGGACGGTCTTGCCCATGCCGAGGAAACCGCCCTTCGCCACGATGACGCCGGACTCGCTCAGCTCCTTGCGCGTCCCGACCAGCAGCAGGACGGTGGCCTGCTCCCGCCGCCCCTGCTCGAGCGCCTCGTCGCGCGCCCGGATCGTCTCCTGGTTCTGCGCCACCGTCCCTTCGAGCGTGACCACCGCCACCTGAAGCGAGTCCACGCGGCCGGTGAGATGGGTGACCAGCGTCTCCTTCTCGGCGACCGACTGCTTCAACGACGCGATCATGCGCTGGAGGCCCGCCACCCGCACGCCGCTCTTCTCGAGGCGCTGCTCGAGCTCGCGGATGCGCGCCTTGGTGCGGCCGATGCTCTTGTTGATCAGGGCGATGCGGTCGAGGGCCTGGCGCGTCTGCGGCTCGGTCAGGCTCTGCTCGGTCGCGAGGTCGCCGGAGGGGACCCCGAGCGCGCTGTCGCCGGGCGGGATCGCGAACAGGCTGTCCTGGATCTCGGCGATCGCGTTGATCGCCTCGTTGTAGCGGGTCTGGGACTCCGCGAAGTCGGCGGTGCTCTTCTCGTACTTGCGGAACAGCACCGCGGTCGCGCCGACGAGCAGCACGCACACCGCGATGAGGACGAACAGGGCGATGCCACGCATGGTCCGGTCTCCTTCCCTAGAGTCTGGCGCCGCCCGGGAGGCTCGCGGGACGGCCCACGATCGAAGTCACACGGGGAGGGCGGAAGACTAGAACCGACGCCCTCGCTTGGCAACCGCGGTGGGGCCCCCGCCGCGGCCCCCGCCGGCGGGCGGGGGCATCCGCCCCGCCGGCCGTTCGGAATGCACGGCCCGTGCGGAACGCCCGTCGTGGCGGACGGAATCGCGCGTCCGTGCGCCGTCGGGGGCCTCGGGGTGACGCGAGGTCCGGCGCGTATCGTGCGACGCCGCAATGCGATGCCGGCGCGGCGTTGCGGCGCTCAAGCCCGGCACGCGGATTGCCGATGATACCCGGTGTCCACCGCAGGCCCCGACCGATCCCATGCAAGGAGACCCGACGATGTCGAAGAACGAGAAAGGCTTCACCCTGATCGAGCTGATGATCGTGGTCGTGATCATCGGCATCCTGGCCG
>CAZKQE010000394.1:0-2645 GCA_964554725.1 uncultured bacterium | reverse complement strand
GGTCGCGCGCCCGCAGCACCCGCGCGCCGCCGGCGAGGTCGAGCCGTGCGAGCGGCAGCGGACACTCGCCGCGCGAGGCGAGCAGGAAGCGCGCGCGCGGCGGGCTGTCCTCGATCAGCCGCCGCAGCCACTGGACGCCGGCCGCCGCGTCGGCGAGCGCATGGGCGTCGTCGAGCACGACGAGCCGCGGGCCGCTCCCCATCTCGTCGAGCAGGCTGGCGGTGAGCAGCGCGCCGTCGCGCTCCATGTCGCGGTGGGATTCGAACAGGCGGCGCGTGCGGGCGCCGAACGGGCGCGGCGCGCGCGAGGCCGCCACGAGCAGGCTGCCCAGCAGATGGGCGGGGTCGCGATCCTCGGGTCCCAGCCGGCACCAGACCGCGTCGTGGCCGCGCGCGAACTGGCCCGCCAGCGTGGTCTTCCCGAACCCGGCCGGCGCGCACAGCGCGGCCACCTTCCAGGGCCCGGCCAGCGCCCGCATCAGGCGCGGTCGGGGCACGGGCCCGGGCGGGCGGCGGCGCGCGGCGGGGGCGGCCATGCGCGGCAGGCTAGCCGAAGTGCGGGAGGGTCTGTAAGTGCGCCGTAAGAGGCGGGTCCGATGCTGCTCCCGTTCGGCCCGGGAGCGGCCGGGACCCGCGGAGGCGCCGCGAGCACCCCGGCCCGGGCCTCACAGGGGAGGACGCGATGGACGCAGGACGGATGCGATCGGCGCGCCGCGCGGCGGCGGCGCTCGCCCTCGGGCTCGCGGCGGTGGCCGCGCCGGCGGGCGCCACGGTGTCCGCGATCCCGGTCGCGCGCGAGGGCAACCCCGCCCCGGGCGGCAACGGCAGCTTCGGTTCGTACACGAGCTACGGGGAGCCGTGTCTCAACGACGCGTCCCAGGTCGCCTTCACCGCGCTGATCTCCGGCTCGAGCGGCGGCACGGCCGACAACGACGTGCTCGTGCGCGGCGAGCCGGGCGGGACCGTGACGCTCATGGCGCGCCAGGGCCAGCCGATCCCCGACGGCCCCGGCACCTTCGGCAACCTCCACTTCGTCACCCGCCAGTACGCGATGAACGACTCCGGGCGGGTGGCGATCGTCGCCCCGCTCACCGGCACGGCCGGCGGCACGTCGGACAACTCGGCGCTCTACAGCGCGGTCACGCCGGGGCTGTGGTGGAAGCACGTCCGGCGCGGGGACATCGCCCCCTTCACGACCTCGCCCTTCAACGGCATCTTCCCGCCGCAGATCAACGACCAGCCGCCGTCCGCCGTGGCGTTCCTCGCCAGCCTCGGGACCAGCACCCTCCCCGGCACGGTGTACATCCACCGGCTGGGGGTGCTGAGCCCGGTGAGCTGGATCACCCAGGCGGCCCCCGACGCCGACGACGGCGACGGCATCAACGGGAGCGTGTTCTCCTATCCGGCCGCGGATCCACCGGCGCTGCGCCGGAACGCCGCCGAGGTCGCGATCTGGGCCCACATGAGCGGCACCACGCTGGCGTTCCGGGACGACGACGGCGTCTTCCGCGCCTCGGCCGATGGGTTCTGGGACATCGCGCGCGGGAACCAGGCCGCGCCGGGAGGCGGCGTCTACGGCGAGATGGACTCCCCGGTCTACAACGGGGACGGGATCGCCGCCTTCCGCGCGCCGCTCTACCCCAGTTCGGCGGGCGAGATCATCGCGCTCGACTGGCCGATGGGCGGTCAGCTGTGCGCCTTCACCGCGCAGTCGGCGGCCGACGGGAACGGCACGTTCGCCAGCCTGTGGGCCCCGGCGCTCAACGACCACGAGACGGTGGCGTTCCGGGTGCGGCTCACCGGCACCGCGCTCGGCGGCCTCGACGACATGGCGATCTACAAGTGCGACAGCCCTTACTCCGCCGTGCCCGACCCCGACGACCAGCTGGCGCGCGAGGGGCAGGCGCCACCCGAGGGGAACGGCGTGTTCGCCGACTTCGGCACCATCGTGGCGATCAACGCGCTCGGCCAGGTGCTGTTCACCGCCACGCTGCGCTCGACCGCGGGCGGCAGCGCGGACGACCGCGGGCTCTACCTGTGGGACCCGGTCGAGGGGCTGGTCAAGCTGCTGCGCGAGGGCGACGTGCTCGACGGCCGCACGGTGGTCGCGTTCTCCACGCTGACCCAGCGGGACTTCGGCGGGTACCGGGTCCTCAACGACCTGGGCGAGGCGGTCGCGCGCGTGGACCTGAGCGGGATCGGCGGGGACGGCGTCTACCGGTTCCGGTTCGAGCCCACGGTCTCGGTGTCGCTGCCGGCTCCCGGCGACGCGCTCGCCCTGTCGCTGGCGCCGAACCCGGCAGGGCGCGGCACGGTCACCGTGCGTCTCACGCTCCCGGCGGGCGCCGGCGCGCTGCGCGTCACCGCGCACGACCTGGCGGGCCGCGTCGTCCGCACGCTGCACGAGGGCCCGGCGGGCGCGGGCGCGGCGCTGGCCTGGGACGGCGCGGACACGGCGGGACGGCCGCTCCCCGCCGGCGTCTATCTCGTGCGCGCCACCATCGCGCGCACGAGCGTGACGAGGCGCCTGGTCCTGGTGCGATGAGTCCGAGGCGGGCCGCAGCGGCGGCGGGTGCCTCCCGCCGCCGTCGGGACGCGCGTCGCGGGGCTCGCCCCGTGGCGCGCGCTCCCACCCGTCGCGCCCGG
>CAZKQE010000393.1:0-2645 GCA_964554725.1 uncultured bacterium | reverse complement strand
GCGGGTGTTCAAGCGCCGCGGCCCGATGCGAAGCATCGGGCCGCGCGGTCTTCGGGCCGAGAGAGGTCAGATCTTGATCACGTGTGAGGCTTCAGCGCCCCGTTCACTTGCCTTGATCTCGAACTCCACATGCTCCCCTTCACGAAGCGTCCGGAATCCGTCGCCCTCGATGGCGGAGAAGTGGACGAACACGTCCGGTTGCCCCTCCGCGGTGATGAAACCGTAGCCCTTGCGGTCGTTGAACCACTTGACCAAACCACGCGCCATGGGTGGTCCTCCCTGCTGCCATCCCCCACCGGGCCCGAAGCTACGACCACAGGGTGGCGATTCCGCGGCGTCAGGTCAAGGGGGTTCGCGCGAGCGCCCCGCCACGGCCCCCGAGGTCCCGCCGCCGCGCCCAGCGCTCCTGCAGCTCGAGCGCCTGCGGGTGGCCGGGGGCCTCGCGCAGCACCAGCGCCACCTGTTCCCCGGCCTGGGCCAGGTCCCCGAGCACCTCGAGCGCCCGGGCGAGCTGGATCCTCGCCGCGTGCAGGTCGGGGTTCAGCTCGAGGGCGCGGGCCAGCGAGGCGATGCCGTCGTCGGTGAGGCCCGCCTCGAGCTCGCTGCCGCCCAGCAGGCAGTGGAGGTCGGGATAGCCGGGGTGGGCGTCGACGGCCTCGCGCAGCACGGCGAGCGCGCGCTCGTGGTCGCCCTCGGCGACGCGGTCGCGGTACTCGGACAGCGCCCGCTCCACGGCCGGGTCGGTCACGCGGAGCGCGCTGCGCAGCAGCGCCCCGGCCTCGTCCCAGTCGGCCCGCGCCAGGCTGGTGAGCGCGCGCTGGAACGCGCGCGGCTCGTCCGCGCGGCGCTCGCTCTCGAGCGCCCGCAGCGCCGCCAGCGACTCCGACAGCAGGCCCTCGCGCGCGTCGAGCAGCGCCAGGTCGAGTCGCGCGGCGACGTAGCGGGGATTGATCGCCAGCGCCCGCTCGAGCGCCCGGCGCGCCGCCGCCCGCTCCTGACGCTGGATGAGCAGGCAGGCGAGGTGGTGGTGCAGGTCCGGGTAGCCGGGGGCGAGACGCACCGCCTCCTCGCTCGCCCGCACCGCGACCGCCAGGTCGCCCGCGCCGGCGGCCAGGCGCGCCACCTCGGCGAACGCGAGCGCCGCCGGGCCCGGGGCGGAGCCGGCGTGGCCGCCGGGGAGGGCGGCGAGCAGCGCGTCGCACGCCGCGGCGAAGCGTCCCTCCCGCGCCAGCTGCAGGGCGGGCTCGAACGGCGCGCTCTCGGGGGGCAGCGGGCGGGGGGTCATGCCGGGGACAGCAGCTTCATGGCGTAGCCTGCGAACAGGGTGATCCCGAGGTTGTCGTCGAGGGGTATCGGCAGGAACTCGACCAGACTTGCGACCAATGCGCCGACCACGACCACCGACCACGGCAGCACCCCGGCCGCGGCGAGGAACCCGGCCCAGGCGAGACAGGCGACCAGGCCGCCCACCGCGCCCTCGACCGACTTGCGGAAGAAGCGCGTGCGGCCCCAGCCGCGCCCGACCAGCGCCGCCACGCCGTCGCCCAGGATCGTGAACCCCAGCGCCGCGGCGGCCACCCGCTGCGGGAACATCTCGACCGCCAGCAGGGCGGCGAGCAGCAGGTAGGTCGAGCCGAGCAGGTTGAACCGTTCGTGCTCGCGGATCAGCCCGCCGAAGAAGCGGATGAAGAAGCCGCGCACGCGGTGGTCGTGGATGCGGATCACGTCGGCCGCGATCGCCGTCACCGTGAGCCCGATCAGCGTCCACCGCCACTCGACCTTGCCGCGCGGCCACGGCAGCCACTCGAACAGGAGCAGGAGCGGCAGCACGATGAAGGCGATGTGGAGCGTCTTGCGCTGCGCCTCGGAGAGCCAGGCGGAGGTGCGCAGGGGCCCCAGCGGGTCGGGGGCGGGCGCGGTCGGCCGGGACGGGGGCACCGCCCCATCCTACGGCATCGGCGGCGAGGCGGGGCCCTCCCCCGGCCCGCGTCCGCCCGGCCCGCTCAGGGGGCGGCGGTCGGGCGCAGCTCGCGGTACGCCTGGCGCACGGCGAGGATGGTCTTCACGTAGTCCTGGGTCTCGGCGAAGTCGATCTCCTCGCAGGCGAGCGCGTCGCCGCCCCGCTCGCGCAGCCGCGTCCAGCGGCGGGCGGCGGTGGGCCCGGCGTTGTACGCGGCGAGCGCCAGCGGCAGGTCGCCCGCCGCCCGCTCGAGCTGGCGGGCGAGGTAGCGGGACCCGTAGCGGAGGCTGACCCCGGGATCGGTCAGCGCCGAGTCGGAGGGCGCCCGTTCGCGCAGCCAGCCGGCGACGTCGGTCACCGCCGCGCGCTTGAGCTGGAACAGCCCGATCGCGTCGCTGCGCGAGCGCGCGGCGGCGTCGAACCGGCTCTCCTTCCACGCCACCGCCCGCAGCAGCGCGCGGTCGGGCACGGTGGCGGCCGCGCTCTCCGGCACCGCGGCGAACAGCGAGTCGAAGCAGGGCGGGTAGAGCCAGGGCGTCAGCGCCCAGACCAGCGAGTCCGCACCCGGCTCGAGCACGCCCAGCGCGCGCTCGACGAAACGCAGCGCCGGACGCGGCCGCGCGCCGCGGAAGGCGGCCCGCGCCGCCTCGAGCCAGGCGCCCGCCGTCCGGTCGCCCGGCGCCTC
>CAZKQE010000392.1:1298-2646 GCA_964554725.1 uncultured bacterium | reverse complement strand
CCTGCGCGCCCGCTGGTAGGAGGGAGGGTTCCCATGGACCACGACGACCGTTTCCTGCACGAGCACCGGCGCGACCCGGCGCCGGGCTTCGCCCGCCGGCTGCGCGAGCGGCTGCGCGAGGCCGAGGAGCCGCGCCCGGCGCCCGCGTGGCGGCCGCTGGCGGTGGCGGCCGGGGTGCTGGTGGTGGTCGGGGCGCTGGGGGCGTTCCCCGCGGTGCGGGCCGGCGCCCAGGCGGTGCTCGACCTGTTCCGCGTGCGCACCTTCGTCGCGGTGCCGTTCGACGCGAATCGCTTCGAGCGGCTGCGCGCGCTCGACCGCGACAACGCGATGATGATCTTCGACAAGCAGGAGGTGCTGCAGGAGCCGGGTCGCCCGGTGCCGCACGACTCGCCCGCGACCGCCTCGGCGGCGGCGGGGTTCGCGGTCGAGACGCCCGCGTTCCTGCCGGACGGGCTCGCGCTCGATTCGGTCGCGGTGACCGGCGAGGGTCGCGCGCGCCTCAGCGTCAGCTCGGCCCGGCTGCGCGAGCTGCTCGCCGCGCTCGACCTGCGCGACGTCGAGGTGCCGGCGGGGATCGACGGCCAGCCGCTCGAGGTCCGCATGCACCCGGTGGTCTCGCAGACCTTCCGCACCGAGCGTCGCCGGCTCACCCTGCTGCAGGCGCGCAGCCCCGAGGTGTCGCTGCCGACCGGGGTGGACCTCGCGCGGCTCGGCGAGCTGGGGCTGCGGGTGCTGGGGCTCGACGCCGGCGAGGCGCGGCGCATCGCCGCCACGGTGGACTGGCGCAGCACGCTGCTGGTCCCGGTCCCGGTGAACGCCAGCTCGTTCCGCGCCGTCACCGTGCAGGGCCATCCCGGCCTGCTCATCGAGACCACCCGCGCGGCGGAGAAGGGCGACGGGCGGCGGAGGGCGGGGGTGATGGTGATGTGGACCGAGGGCGACCGGGTGTTCGCGCTCCAGGGCAACCTCGGCGACTCCGACATGCTGCAGGTGGCCGAGTCGGTGCGGTAGTCTCGGCCGCATGAGCGATCTCGCGGTCGAGACCCACGGGCTGCGCAAACGGTTCGGCCGCAAGCTGGCGGTCGCGGACCTCTCCCTGTCGGTGCGACGGGGGGAGGTCTTCGGCTTCCTCGGCCCCAACGGGGCGGGCAAGACGACCTCGCTCAAGATGCTGCTGGGGCTGGTCGAGCCGAGCGCGGGGCGGGCGCTGCTGCTGGGGGCGCGGGCCGGCGACCGGCGGGCGCGGGCACGGGTGGGGTTCCTGCCCGAGCACTTCCGGTTCCAGGACTGGCTCACCGGGCGCGAGCTGCTGCGCTTCCACGGCCGCCTGTTCGAGATCGAGGAGGGC
>CAZKQE010000392.1:0-1198 GCA_964554725.1 uncultured bacterium | reverse complement strand
GCGGCCGAGGTCGAGCTGCGGGTCGGCGCGCTCGACGCCGAGACCGAGGCCGGGCTCGCGCGCTTCGGCGAGCGGCTGCCGCCGCGGCCGGGGGACGAGGCGCTGGAGGCGGTGGCCGGCGGGATCGCCCGGCGGCGGCTGCGGGTCGCCGACGAGGCCACCCTGCCCGAGCTGGCGCGCTGGCTGGTGGGCCGCGGCGTCGCGCTCCACGAGATGCGCGCCACGCGCCAGTCGCTCGAGGACCGCTTCCTCGAGGTGATGGGCGACGACCAGGAGCCGGGCTGATCCCATGCGACGCGTCCTGGTCCTCGCCCATCTCACGCTCCACGAAGCGCTCCGGCGCCGCGTGCTGCTGGCGGCGCTGCTCGGCGGCCTCGCCTTCCTGCTCCTCTACGGGGTCGGGCTCTACTTCATCGTCCGCGACTTCTCGGGCAATCCCACTATGACGCTGCTCGAGAGGCGCGTCACGCTGACCGCGCTGACGCTCGCCGGCCTCTACGCGGTCAACCTGCTCACGGTGATGAGCGCCGTGCTGCTCCCGGTGGACGCCATCTCGGGCGAGATCGCCTCGGGCTCGATCCAGACGCTGGCCTCGAAGCCGGTGCGGCGGGCCGAGATCGTGCTCGGCAAGTGGCTCGCCTACGTCGCCGTGGTCGCCGGGTACCTGCTGTGCATGGCGGGCGGCGTGCTCGTCATCGCCCGTGCGATGGGCGGCCACACCCCGGCCGGCGTCGGGACCGGGCTGCCGCTCATGCTGCTCGAGGTCGTGGTGCTGGTCTCGGTCTCGATCGCCGGCGGCACGCGGCTCTCGACGGTGACGAACGGCATGGCGGCGTTCGGCCTCTACGGCCTCGCCTTCATCGGCCACTGGGTCGAGCAGATCGGGACCCACGTGGACAACGTCGCCGCCCGCAACGTCGGCACGGTCGCGAGCCTCATCATGCCGGCCGAGGCGCTGTGGCAGCGCGCCGCCTGGTCCATGCAGCCGACGATCATGCGCGAGCTGCAGGCGACGCCGTTCTCGCCCGCCTCGGTCCCGAGCGCCGCCATGGTGTGGTACGCGGGCCTCTACGCCACGGTCGCCCTGCTGCTCGCGATCCGCGGCCTCGCGAGGCGCGGGCTCTAGGCGGGCGGGCCCTCGCGCCTCATCGCACGATCACCCCGCGCGCCTGCCGCACCTCTCCGCCGGCGCGCAGGC
>CAZKQE010000391.1:0-2649 GCA_964554725.1 uncultured bacterium | reverse complement strand
GCCCTGCTCGCGGTCGGCGCCGCGCTCGCCGGCCCGCTCGCGCCGCCACCCGCCGCCGCGCTCGCGGTGCCCGACCCGGCGCGCATGGCCGAGCTGCAGCGGGCCGCCGAGGCGGCACCGGTGTTCCGGGTGCGCGGCGGGTTCGGCGTGGTGGAGATCCGCCGCCCGCTGCTCGAGGTCGGGGGCGTCCGTTCGCGCGACTGGGATGACGTCGCACGCGGCCGGCCCGCCCTGTTCGTGACGGCGGACGCGCCGCGCCCCGTGCCGCGTCCCTCGATCGCGTGGAGCGAGATCGAGGGGCTCGAGGTCGCCCGGCCCCGCATGCTCCAGGGCGCGATCGCGGGCGGCGTCGTGGGGATCGTCCTCGGCGGCACCGCCCTCTACTCCGTGAACGGCTCCGCCCATGTGGACGAGGCGGCCGCCTACCGGGTCATCGGCATCGCCGCTGCTCTCGCCGTCGGGTGCACGGTCCTCGGCGCGGTCCTCGGCGCCCGGGCCGGCACGCACACCCTCCATCCCGCACCCTCGCAGGAGACCCACTGATGCCACGCAAGCTGATCGGCGGTCTGATCCAGTGCGCGAACCCGCTCAACGACGAGTCGCTCCCGGTCGCGAAGATCAAGAAGGCGATGTTCGACAAGCACGTGCCGCTGATCGAGGAGGCGGGGAAGAAGGGCGTGCAGGTGCTGTGCCTGCAGGAGATCTTCGACGGACCCTACTTCTGTCCCAGCCAGGACCCGCGCTGGTACGACGCGACCGAGCCGGTGCCGGGTCCGACCACGGACGCGGTGGCGAAGATCGCGGCGCAGTACCGGATGGCGGTGGTGGTGCCGGTCTACGAGCGCGACCTGCCGGGCGTCTACTACAACACCGCCGCGGTCTACGACGCCGACGGCAGCTACCTCGGCAAGTACCGGAAGAACCACATCCCGCACACCTCGGGGTTCTGGGAGAAGTACTTCTTCAAGCCCGGGAACCTCGGCTACCCGGTGTTCCAGACGCGCTACGCGAAGGTCGGCGTCTACATCTGCTACGACCGCCATTTCCCGGAGGGCGCGCGGGCGCTGGGCTTGAACGGTGCCGAGATCGTCTTCAACCCGAGCGCCACCGTGGCCGGGCTCTCCCAGTACCTGTGGAAGCTCGAGCAGCCGGCGCACGCGGTCGCGAACGGGTACTTCATGGGCTGCAGCAACCGGGTCGGCACCGAGGCGCCCTGGAACATCGGCAAGTTCTACGGCTCGTCCTACTTCGTGGACCCGCGCGGGAACTTCCTCGCCCAGGCGGGAGAGGACCGGGACGAGCTGGTGGTGGCGGAGATGGACCTCGACATGATCGAGGAGGTCCGTCGCATCTGGCAGTTCTACCGCGACCGGCGGCCCGAGACCTACGACGAGCTGGTGGACGCCGCGCCGTGACCGTCCCGCTCGCCGACCCGCGCCGTGCGGCGCCGACGCTGATCGCGGGCCGCTACGTCCTCCACCACGCCGGCGAGCCGTGCGGGGAGGAACGCTGGCGCATCGAGGGGGTCGTGGACGGGATGGTGATCCAGGGCGAGCAGGAGACGATCGCGCCCCACCCGTTCCCGAGCCGCCAGGCCTACCGCGTGACCCTGACCCCGGAGTGGCGCATCACCGGTCTCGAGGTGCACTGGAGGGTGGGTGGGCACGAGGTGCGGGCGATCCACGCGGCCGACGGCCCGCGCTGGCGGGTGCGGATCGAGTACGGGGGCCACTTCCGCGAGCAGGAGGGGGACTTCCCCGACTCCTGCGAGGTGGACTTCGGCACCCACCTCTTCAACACCCTCATCCTCGCGCGCCGCGACTTCCAGGTCGGGGGCGAGCACGAGTTCCCGGTCCTGCGCGTCGGCCCGCCGATCATGGCCGTGACCCCGGACCGCATGCTCTACCGCTGTGTCGAGAAGGGTCGTTTCGACGGCCCGGCGGGGCCGGTGGCGGCGGGGCGCTACACGGTCACGCTGCCCGGCCAGGCGGGGGACGAGGGGTACACGTTCTGGGCCGATGATGCGGGGATCGTGCTCGCGTCGTACGACGGACCCGATCCCGCGCGGCCATGGATGCGGCTGGCGGAGTATCGGCGGGAGTGACCGCGGAGGGGCGCATGGGACTGCTGATCAGGAACGGCGAGATCGTCACCGCGGCCGACCGCTACGTGGCCGACGTCTGGTGCGACGGCGGCAGGGTGGTCGCGATCGGCGAGGGGCTCGAGCCGCGCAGCGCGAAGGACGAGGTGATCGACGCCTCGGGGCAGTTCGTGCTGCCCGGCTTCATCGACCCGCACGTGCACATGGAGCTGCCGTTCATGGGCACCGTCTCGGCCGACGACTTCTTCACCGGCCCGGCCTCCGGGGTGGCGGGCGGCACCACCTGCTTCATCGACTTCTGCATCCCGGCGCGCGGCCAGTCGCTGCTCGAAGGGCTCGAGATCTGGAAGGAGCGCAGCCGCAAGGCGCCGGTGGACCACACGTTCCACATGGCGATCACCGGCTGGGGCGACCGCACGGCCGAGGAGATGCGCGCCGTGGTCCAGGACCACGGGATCACCTCGTTCAAGGTGTTCCTCGCCTACAAGGGCGCCATCATGGTGGACGACGGCGAGCTCTACCAGGTGATGAAGCAGGCCGCGAAGCTG
>CAZKQE010000390.1:1583-2674 GCA_964554725.1 uncultured bacterium | reverse complement strand
CTCGCCCGCGGCGCCGGAGCGTCCTGCGCCCGCACCGGCCGCGCCGCCCTCGCCCGTACCCCTCGTCCCGCCCGCCCGCGCCGCGCTCGCGGGCGCCCGCAGTACGCCGCGCAGCCCGACCGGCAGCTTCGCCAGCGCCGCCTCGAGGTCGCCGTCGAGCTTCAGGTCGTCCACCAGCGCAGTGTCGGCGGCCGCCTCCTCGAGCGCCGACACGCGCCCCAGCAGCACCTCGAGCCCGTGCGCCTCGGCCTCGGCGGCGGCGAGCCGCGGCGGCACCTGCTTGAGACCGCGCTCCGCCTTGGCGGCGCGCTTGAAGTAGCGCGCGGCGTTCGCCTGGGCGCTGACCCTGGGGTCCAGCTCGATGGTCAGGTTGCGCGACGGCTCCGAGGGGTCGGGGAGCACGACCGACGCGGCGCGCGCGGGCACCTGGCGCAGGTAGGCGAGGAGCGTCTCGCCGAAGGAGCGGAACTCGGCGGCGCGTCCGGCCTCGGCGAGGTCGCCGCGCAGCGCCTCGACCCGCCGCGTGAGCCGCGCGTGGTACTTGCGCAGGGCGCGCGTGACCTCGAGCCGTCGCTCGGTGATCTCCTCGGGCGTGGGGCGGGGGGCCATGATGGCCGGACGGTAGGGCATGCGCCCGGCGCGGGCAACGCGCCGGGCCTCCGGACGCATGCCCAACACAACCGTTGACCGGCGCCCGGCCCGGGCGGATGATTCCCGGCAGCCGGACGGCCCGACCGACCGTCCTGAGGAGCGCTCCCATGCCCGGCATCCGCCGCTTCTCGTTCCTGGCGCTGTTCGTCCTCCTCGGCGCGGCACCCGCCGCGGCCCAGGTCTACGTGAACATGGACGCCCGGGTGCACGTGGTCGGCGGCACGACCGACCAGCCGCTTGCGATCGTCCTGCCTCCGGGCGACTGGGTCGTCTTCCCGATCGGCGCCGTGCCCGATGGAGCCTACGACGCGTTCAGCCCCTGGGACGCGAACGCGAACTGCACGCCGAGCTGCGTGCCGAGCGAGAGCAACCGCGGCTGGATGCACCGCTACGGCATCCGCATCGGCGGCACGGTGGTCGTGGATCCGGCCACCACGTGG
>CAZKQE010000390.1:0-1483 GCA_964554725.1 uncultured bacterium | reverse complement strand
GAAGGGATGAGCGCACGGGCCGAGGCGAAGTTCGAGGTGAAGGGCTGGGACGAGAAGCCCTACGGCGAGGTCGAGGGGCTCGCGAAGCTCACCCGCGCGAGCGTAAGGGTCGCGCTCACGGGCGACATCGCGGGGGAGGGGACGATCGAATATCTCATGACCTACCGCGCCGACGGCTCGGCGAGCTTCGTCGGCGTGCAGCGCATCATCGGCTCGCTCGCCGGCCGGGCCGGCAGCTTCGTCCTCAACGGCACGGGCGGCTACGAGAAGGCGACCGGGACGGCGTCCATGTCGTGGACGGTCGCCCCGGGCTCGGGCACCGGCGATCTAGCCGGGCTCTCCGGCGCCGGGAGCGCGGTCGCCACCCACCAGCCGCCGGGACTCCTCACCCTCGAGTACGACCTGCCGTAGGCGCCGGCCAGCGGCGCGGCCGGGTCCCGGCCCGGGGCGGGCGAGCCCGTCCGCGGCGGCGACTCCCGCCCGCGCCGGCCCGATCCGCGCCGCGCGGTGGTGGAAGAGTCGCCGCCATCGCCCCATCCCGCTGCGCGGCAGCGACCCCCGCGACTCTCCACCGGGAAAGGTGTATAAGGAGTGGGAAGGCGGCGCGCGTCCCGGCCCCCCGAAATCCCCGCAAGTCAGCCCGACGGTTTGACCTACGCCGCTCCACTGCCCTACTTTCCCGGATTCGACTGGAGGGTACGGGATGATCCGCAGCATGACCGGGTACGGCTCGGCCGACCTCGAGCGCGACGGCCAGCGGCTGTCGGCCGAGATCCGCTCGGTGAACCACCGCTACTGCGAGGTGTCGCTGCGGGCCCCCAAGCTGGTGGGGCTGTTCGAGGACCAGATCCGCCAGCTGATCGCCGAGCGGTTCTCGCGCGGCAAGTTCAACCTCACGATCACCTGGGGCGGCGGGAACGAGTCGGGCGAGGTGCTCAAGGTGAACGACGCGGTCGCCGACCGCTACGTCGCCCTGCTCGACCAGCTCGGCAAGCGCTACCGGCTCGAGACCGGCCTCGACGTGCGCACGCTCGCCACCCTGCCGGACGTCTTCACCTGGGAGCACACGGCGCTCTCGGACGAGCAGACCTGGTCGCTGCTCAAGGCGGTGATCGAGGCGGCCTGCGACAACATGAACGCGATGAAGGCGCGCGAGGGCGACGCGCTGGCGCGCGACCTGGTCGCCCGGCTCAAGCTGATCCGCGAGCAGCTCGACCGGGTGGCGGAGCGGGCGCCGCTGCGGCCGGCCGAGGCGAAGGAGCGGATGGAGACCCGGGTCAAGGCGCTGCTCGCCGACGTCGAGATGGACCCGGTGCGGATCGCGCAGGAGATCGCCTTCCTCGCCGACCGCCTCGACTGCACCGAGGAGTGCGTGCGGCTCTCGGCGCACCTGGACCAGTTCCGCCACCTCGCCGAGGGGCCGGAACCGGCCGGGCGCAAGCTCAACTTCCTGCTGCAGGAGATGGGCCGCGAGGCGAACACG
>CAZKQE010000389.1:0-2701 GCA_964554725.1 uncultured bacterium | reverse complement strand
CCGCGCAGAACCCGCACGGCGACGACCACGCCCTGTTCGTCTGCTACGCGCCGGCGGAGCGTCCGACGATCGCCCTGGCGGTGGTGGTCGAGAACAGCGGACACGGCGGCAGCGTCGCAGCGCCGATCGCCGGGCGGGTGCTGCGGCGGCTGTTCCTGCCCGACTCGCTCCAGCCGCGCACGCCGCCGGTGGTCGCGTCGGCGGCGCCGCGCCCCGCGGAGGCCGTACATGGAGACTAGGCTGCGGCTGCCGCTGCTCGACTGGCCCCTGCTCGCGGCCGCCCTGATCCTGCTCGCGATCGGGCTGGCGACCGTCTACAGCGCGACCACCGTGCCCGGGGCCCACCAGGGGCTGTGGATCCGCCAGCTGGTGTGGCTGCTGCTGGCGCTGGGCGCGGCCTGGGTGGCGGCCAGCCTCCACTACCGCGCCCACGACTCGCTCGCCTACCCGCTCTACGCGCTCTCGCTGGTGCTGCTGCTGGCGGTGCTGGCCTTCGGCACCAGCGCCTACGGCGCCAAGCGCTGGCTCGAGCTCGGGCCGCTGCGCTTCCAGCCCTCGGAGATCGCGAAGATCGCGACCGTGTTCGTGCTCGCCCGGCGCCTCAGCCATCCCAAGCTCGACCTGACCCGATTCCGCGACTGGTTCCCCGCCCTGATGCTGGCGCTGGTCCCGTTCGTCCTCGTCGCCGAGGAGCCGGACCTCGGCACCTCGCTGTCGTTCCCCGCGATCCTGATCGCGATGTTCTTCTGGGCCGGCATGCCGCTCGGCAACCTGGTCCTCGGGCTCTCGCCGGGGCTCACGCTGGTGCTCGCGTTCGTCCTCGACCCGCGCGAGGCGGCGTTCTGGGTGGTGCTGGGCGGCGGTCTCGTCGCGGCGATCGCCGTGATCCGGCCCCGCCGGCTGCTGCTGGTCGCGGCGGTGCTCCTCAACCTCGGGGTCGCCTTCGCGACGCCGGTCGTGAAGGACCGCCTCCACGACTACCAGCTGCGACGCATCGAGACGTTCCTCAACCCCGACCAGGACCCGCAGGGGGCCGGCTATCAGATCATCCAGTCGCGCATCGCGATCGGCTCGGGCGGGCTGATCGGGAAGGGCTGGCTGCAGGGCACCCAGAAGGGGCTGTCGTTCCTGCCCATGCGGCACACCGATTTCATCTTCGCCGTGGTGGGGGAGGAGCGCGGGCTGCTCGGGGCGTTGACGGTGGTGCTACTCTACGGCGTCATCATCCTGCGCGGGTACCGCCTGGCGGTGGTCGCGCGCAACGGGTTCGCGAGCCTGATCGTCGTCGGGCTGGTGACCGCGTTCTTCTACCACGTCATGGTGAACATCCTCATGACCATCGGCTGGGCCCCGGTCACCGGGCTCCCCCTGCCGTTGCTCTCCTACGGAGGCACCGCCCTGGTCGTCAACTGCGTCCAGCTCGGCCTGCTCCAGAACGTCGCCCTCCGTCGCCAGGAGTACTGAGCGTGCATCCCGAGGTGGCCCACTGGGGCATCATCCACATCCGCTCCTACGGGCTCATGCTGGCGCTGGCCTTCCTCGTCGGCACCTGGCTGGGCCTGCGCGAGGCGCGCCGCCTCGGTCTCGACGAGGACCGGCTGATCAACGTCATCCTGGTGGTGCTGGTCGCCTCCGTGCTGGGCGCCCGGGCGCTCTACGTCATGGAGCACGTCGACGAGTTCCGGCGCGAGTGGGGGAGCGTCGTCGCCCTGTGGCAGGGCGGGCTCACGCTGTACGGCGGGATCGTCGCCGGCACCGCGGCGGGCCTGATGGCGGCGCGCCGCTTCGGGCTGCCGATGTGGACGGTCGCCGACGCGCTCACCCCCTCGCTCGCCCTGGGGGCGGGGATCGGGCGCATCGGCTGCCATCTCAACGGCTGCTGCTACGGGCGCCCGACCTCGATGCCGTGGGGCGTCGTGTTCCCGCCCGACTCGTACGCCGGACTCGAGTTCGGCAACGCGTCGGTCCATCCGTCGCAGCTCTACCTGGCGGGGGCGGGGGTCGCGCTGTTCCTCCTCACCTGGGCGCTGCGACGCCGCATGCGCGCGCCCGGCACGCTGTTCTGGCTGTTCATCGTGCTGTTCGCGCTGATCCGCATCCCGATCGACCTCACGCGCGCCTACGAGCCGCACGCCGTGCTGCTGCGCGCCGGCGGGCTGGAGGTCACCGAGAGCCAGCTGACGAGCCTCGCCTTCGCCCTGTTCGGGATGCTGATGCTCGCGCGCCTGCGCCGGGCGGCCGCCGCGCCCGCGTGAGCGGACGGGTCGCGTGACGGCGGTGCGGCGGGGCCCGTGAGCGGGCCCCCGGTGCGCCTGGCGGTGCTGGGCGACCCGCTCACCCACACCCGCTCGCCGGAGCTCCATCGCGCCGGGCTCGCGGTGCTCGGCCTCGCGGGCGAATCGTCGGCGATCCCCACGCCGCCCGAGGCGCTCCCCGGCCGCCTCGCCGAGCTGGCCGCGCGCGGGTACCGCGGCGTCAACCTCACGCGCCCGCTCAAGGCGGCGGCGCTCCCGCTCCTCGACCGGATCGCCGACCCGGCGCGCGCGGCGCGCTCGGTGAACACGGTCGGCTTCGAGGCGGAGGCCTGGTGGGGCGACACCACCGACGGTCCGGGGCTCCTCGACCTGCTCGAGAGCCTCGGCCGGGCGCCCGCGCGCGAGCGGCCGGTGCTGCTGGGCGCGGGCGGCGCCGCCCGCAGCCT
>CAZKQE010000388.1:0-2703 GCA_964554725.1 uncultured bacterium | reverse complement strand
GTGCGCGGCGCGGAGCGGGGTCACGGCCGGCCTAGCGGCCGGCGACGCGGGCCACGGCCGCGCGCAGCCGCGAGGGCTTCCCGGCCTCGGTCCACGCCAGGACGACCTGGTCGCCGCTGCGGGCGATGCGGGGGAAGCCGCTCGCGCGCGCGGCCGCCGTGCGCGCCACCGTCATCGGCGGCCCGGCCCCGCCGTCGGCGGCCACGCGGCGGACCTGGAACCGTGCCTCCTTCTCCACCACCTCGAGCCAGCTCACGAGCGCGTCGCCGCCGGCGAGCAGCAGCACGTGGACGCGTCCCAGCGGGGCCCCGCCGTCCACCTGCACCGGGGCGCGGAACCGGCGGCCGCCGTCGTCCGAGAACGCCACCCGCACCCGCGAGGAGTCGTCGGCGCCGGTGAACCAGGCGGCGACCACCCGTTCGCCGTCGGCCGCGAGCGCCGGACCGTTCACCGGGCAACCGGCGATCGTCCACCCGTCGCGGTGGAGCGGGTAGGGCTCGCTCCAGCGCCCGTCCTCCAGCCGCACCAGCGAGACGTCGCGCACCTCGGTGGGACCGCGGTCGCGGTAGGCGACCAGCGCCCCGCCCGGCACCGCCACCGCGGCGGTCTGGCAGCAGTCGCACACGCGCGGGTCGAGCACGCTCTCCTCGCCCGGGCGCCCCCGCGCGTCGAGCCGCGCGGTCCGCAGCGTCATCTCGGCGGTCCCCTCGGGGACCGGCAGGAGATGACCGGCGCTGTCGCGCACCGCGTTCCGACCGTCGAGCCACACCGCCCGCGTCGCGCCCCCCTCCACCAGCAGGCTCACGAACCCGTGCTCGGTCGGCGTGCCGTCGCGGTGCGGCACCACCGGGGCGCTCCAGCTGCGCCCGCCGTCGGCGGAGCGCGTGAGGCGCACCTCGTAGGCGTAGGTCCCCCCGCCCACCTTCCACAGGTAGTGGGCGGTGAGCCGGCCGCCGCCCTCGGCGAGCAGCGTCGGGAAGTCGGCCCAGTTGGCGAAGAACGAGTCCCCTTCGGCGATCGTGAAGGGCGCCGACCAGCGCCCGCCGTCGAGGCGCGCCCCGCGCAACCGGTGCCCGGAGGGGGTGCGGGGCTCGAGCCAGCTCAGCCACACGGCCCCGTCGGGGGCCACGGAGAGGTGCGGTTCGGCCGCGCCCTCGGCGGCCGGCGGCGCGAGGGCGCGGGGTTCGGCGAGCGGCGGAGCCGGCCGATCGGCCGTCCCGCCGGCGAGCACCAGCAGGGCGGCGGCGGCGGCGAATGCGCGTGGGACGGCGATGAGGTTCGGCACGCCCGGACCCTAGCGGAACGGTGTGCGGCGCGCCAGCGCGGGACTACCTCGGCGCCGGCTTCGCCTTCCGGCGCTCCGTCTCGGGCACGCGGATGACGACGACGGACTCGCCGGTGGTGATCACCAGCTCGTCGCTGCCCGGGGTCTCGCTGACGATGACCGAGCCGGGCCCGCGCACCTCGACCTCGGTCCCGCCGATGACCCCCGCGTAGCGGAGCCGTCGCACGGTCGAGACGCGGTGCCGATCGGCCTCGCGGGTCAGCTCCTGGCTGCGGCGGCGCTGCATCTCGCGGTTGAGCACCGCCAGCTCGCGCCGCTGCTGGTCGAGGTCGGAGAGCTCGGAGATGCGGGCCAGCTCGCGACGCAGGTCGGTGAGCGCGGTGCGCACCCGGCGCTCCGGGCGCTCGGCGGCGCGGGCGACGATCTCGCGCTCCCGGTCGCCGCGCATCACGGTCCAGCGCACGCGCTGGCCGGGGCGGATGGCGCCGAAGCGCCGGCCACCCTCGGGGGTCAGGATCGAGACGCCGTCGATGCCGGTGATCACGTCCCCGCGCCGCAGCCCCGCCTGCGAGGCCGGGCTGCCGACGTCCACCGAGTACACCCGCGGGTGGGTGCCGAACCGCCACACCGCCGCCGAGTCCCCGCTCTCGAAGCTGCCCGAGCAGTCCTCGCACTGGAAACCGAACCCGAACCAGCCGCGGGGCGTGATGAGGCTCGGCGCCTCGGGGATGCCGAACATCCCGGGCTCCGGCGGCTCCGGGGCCTCGACCGGTTGCGGCGTCTCGGCGCGCGGGGTGCGCGGCGCCCGCGGGGCCCGCGGGGCCCGCGGAGCCGGGGGCACGGTCTCGTTCGCAGCCGCCAGCAGCGCGGCGCCGGCCGGGCGGTCCTCGCAGGCCGCGCCCGGGCGGATCCCGGCGGCGACCGTCCAAGCGATGGTCGCGACCAGGATCCCGGTCAGGGTCATGGGATGTCGCATCGTGTCGTCTCCCCCGTCGTCCCTAGAACCACACCAGCCGCTGCCGGCCGGCCGCGCCGGTGGTGGCCGCCTGCACCTTCGCCCGGTCGAGGCCCTGGAGGATCTGGGCCGAGACCGGGTCGTCGGGCGCCAGCCGCACCATCTCGTTCGCCGCCTCGTGCAGCACGCTCTGGGCGGCCTCGCGGGCGCGCGCGATCTCCGCCGGGTCGGAGGAGGCGGTCGCCTGGGCGACCGCGCCGAGCGCCGACAGGTACGCGGCGCCGGTGCGCTGCACCGCCGCCGCCGCGTTGGCGGCGTCCGCGCGCTGCACCGCCAGCATGGTCTCGGCGGTGTGCCGCGCGCCGAGCCACTGTCCGAGGGCGAGGCCGCAGGCGAACAGCGCGATCCCGGCCGCGGCCGCGGCCGCCAGCGGCAGCCGGCCCCGGGTCCACCCCGCGCCCGC
>CAZKQE010000387.1:0-2705 GCA_964554725.1 uncultured bacterium | reverse complement strand
GGCGCGGCATCGGCGCCGCCGGACGCGGCGGGGCGGAGGTTTGACGGCTCCCTGACGGGGAGCCCGCCTCCAGACTGCAACTTTTCCGGGGGTCGCCCCGTCCTAAGGGGTGTCACGCGCATGCGAACGCGTGGCGAGCGACACTACCAGTCGTCGCGAGTCTTCCGAGACGGGTCCGGGATCGGCAGTCCCGGACCGACCAAGCGTCGCCCGGTCACCCCGGCCGGGCGATCTTGTTTCCCCGGCGCGCGGGGTCTCAACCGGTGGCGATCGGCGCGGTGAAGCTGCCGCCCTCGGCGGCGAGCCGCGAGAGCAGTGCGGAGGGCGCGAAGCGCTCCCCCTTCTCGGCGCGCAGGGCGATGAGCCGCGTCTCGACCCGGGCGAGGCCCAGCGTGTCGGCGTGGCGCAGCAGCCCGCCGCGGAACGGCGGGAAGCCGGCGCCGAAGATCATCGCCAGGTCGATCGCGCCGGCGTCGGCCACCACCCGCTCCTCCAGGCAGCGGGCGGCCTCGTTGATCATCGCCAGCACCATGCGCTCGACCAGCCCCTCGCGCCCGCCGCTCCGCTCGCGCGTGGCGCCGAGGATCCCGCGCACCGCGGGGTCCGGGCGGCGCTTGCGGCCGGCATGGCGGTAGAAGCCGAGCCCGTTCTTGCGCCCCAGCCGCCCGGCGGCGATCAGCTTCTCGAGCACGCGGGCGGGCGGGGTGCGGTCGGGGAACGCCGCCCCCAGCACGCGGCCGACCTTGTGCGCGACGTCGAGCCCCACCTCGTCGAGCACCTCGAACGGTCCCATCGGCATCCCGAACCGGCGCATCGCCCGGTCGATCTCGCGCAGCGCGTGGCCCTCCTCGAGCAGCACCATCGCCTCGCCCAGGTACGGCATCAGGATGCGGTTCACCACGAACCCGGGGGCGTCGGCGACCACGACCGGCGTCTTGCCCATGCGGCGCGCGAGCGCCACCGCCGTGACCAGGGTCTGGTCCGAGGTGCGGGTGCCGCGCACGATCTCGACCAGCGGCATGCGGTGGACCGGGTTGAAGAAATGGAACCCGCACAGACGCTCGGGATGCGACAGACCCTCCGCCAGGGCGTCCACCGAGAGCGACGAGGTGTTGGTCGCCAGCACCGCCTGCGCCGGGAGCCGCACGTCCAGCTCGGCGAACACGCGCCGCTTCACCTCGAGGTCCTCGACCACCGCCTCCATGGCGACGTCGGCGCGGCCGGCGCCGTTCAGCTCGAGCGTGGGGTGGATGCGCGCCATCTGCGCGTTCGCTTCGCGCGCCGCGTCCTTCCCGCGCCGCTTCTTGCGCGACCGCTCGGCGATCAGGTCGCGCACGGTCACCAGCGCCCGGGTGAGCGGCTCGGGCTTGAGATCGCGCATGCGCACCTCGATGCCGGAGCGGCTCGCCAGCTCGGCGATGCCGCCGCCCATGACGCCGGCGCCGGCGAGGATCATCCGCCGCACCGGGGCCGGCTTCAGCGCCGGGTCGGCGACCGCGTCCTTCTTCGCGCGCTCCGAGAGCTCGAAGATGCGCACCAGGTTCTTGCACACCGGCCCCACGACCAGGTCGGCGACGCGCGACGCCTCGATCTCGAGCCCGGCCTCGAGCGGCAGCCGCAGGGTGCGCTCGAGCACCTCGATCGCCGCCATCGGCGCCGGGTAGTGGCCGCCGGTGCGCGCCCGCGTCATGCTGTGGGCCCGGCCCAGCGCCAGCGCCTGCCCGAACGGCGTGCGGTCGAGCAGCCAGGCGCCGAAGCCGCGCGGCCGGTGCACGTCGGCCCGGCGTCCGGCGGGACGCGTCGCCAGCTCCCCGAGGCGGTCGTGCGCCCGCTCCACCAGCCACGCGGCCGGCACCGCGCGGGCGATGAGGCCGGCCTTCTCGGCCCGCCGCGCGTCGAGCGCGCGCCCGGTGAGGATCATGTCGAGCGAGGCGGCGAGCCCGATCAGGCGCGGCAGCCGCTGCGAGCCGCCGAACCCGGGGAAGATGCCGAGCAGCACCTCGGGCAGCCCGATCTGGGTGTGCGGCTCGTCGCTGGCGACGCGCGAGTCGCAGGCGAGCGCCAGCTCGGTCCCGCCCCCCAGGCACACGCCGTCGATCGCCGCCACGGTGGGGCACGGGAGCGCGGCGAGGCGCTGGAACGCGGCGTGGGCGCGCCGGATGAGCGCCAGCACCTGCTCGCGGTCGGTGAGCGAGCCGATCGCCGAGATGTCGGCGCCGGCGATGAACGACCCCGGTTTGCCGCTGCGCAGCACCACCCCGCGCAGCCCGCTCATCCCGGCCAGCTCGGTGAGGGCCAGGTCGAGGTCGGCGAGCGAGGCGGCGTCGAGCACGTTCACCTTGCGCTCGGGGTGGTCCATGACCAGGTGGGCGATCCCGGCGGCCGGGGTCTCGACGCGGAAGATCGCCATCAGTCGCGCTCCAGCACGAAGGCCGCCCCCTGCCCGCCGCCCACGCACAGCGAGGCGAGGCCGCGATGGATCCGGCGGCGGCGCATCTCGAGCAGCAGGGTGAGCAGCAGCCGCGCCCCGCTCGCCCCGACCGGATGGCCGAGCGCGATCGCCCCCCCGTTCACGTTGAGGCGGTCGAGCGGGAACTCGCCGAGCGCGGCGGTGCGGGACAGCTCCGCGCGGGCGAACGCCTCCGACTTCGCCGCCTCGAGGCAGGCCAGCACCTGCGCGGCGAACGCCTCGTTGATCTCGAACA
>CAZKQE010000386.1:0-2716 GCA_964554725.1 uncultured bacterium | reverse complement strand
GTGTTCGAGCAGCTGCAGGGGGTCGAGCGCGTGGAGTCCGGCTACGCCGGCGGCGCGGTCGCGAACCCCACGTACGAGCAGGTGTGCAGCGGCACCACCGGGCACGCCGAGGTGATCCAGGTCACGTTCGATCCCGCGGTGCTCGGCTATCGTGACCTGCTCGAGCTGTTCTTCGCCTTCCACGACCCGACCACGCTGAACCGGCAGGGCCACGACGTCGGCACGCAGTACCGCTCGGCGATCTTCTTCCACTCGCCCGAGCAGGAGCGGATCGCCCGCGAGGTGATCGCCGCGCTCACCGCGGGGCGCGCGTTCGAGCGGCCGGTCGTCACCGAGGTGGCGCCGCTTCGCGGCTACCATGCGGCGGAGGACTACCACCAGGGCTACTACCGGGCGAACCCGGAGCAGGCCTACTGCCGGGCGACCATCCCGCCCAAGCTGGCGAAGCTGCGGCAGAAGTACGCGGCGCGGATGAAGCCGGCGCCGGCGGCCGGCGCGCCCCGGGGCTGAGCCGGGGGGCCGGGGGAGCGCCCCGGCCGGCTCCCGGCGGAGCGCCCCGGGGCGCTGGCGTCCGGCGGGCGATTCCGGCATAATGCCCCGCTGTTTCTCACCCAGACCCACGCGGAGCGCCCGGTCCCGCCGCTGCGCGCCGCCCCCGCAGCCGGGGCGCGACACCGACCGGGGAACGCCGCCGATTCGGAGGTTGACGATGAAAGCCGGAATCCATCCCGCCTACGAGCCCCGTGTCTTCCACTGCTACGGGTGCGCGACGGAGTGGGAGACCCGCACCACGATCAAGCCGACGTCGAGCGACGGCAAGATCCACCTCGACATCTGCTCGAACTGCCATCCGTTCTTCACCGGCAAGCAGAAGCTGGTGGACAAGGCCGGCCGCGTCGAGCGGTTCCGCCGCAAGTACACGAAGCCCGGCAAGGACGAAAAGGCCGCGAAAGCCGAGCCCGCGCAGTCCTAGCGACCCGTCCACGGCTCCCGGCCCGGGTTTCCGCGCCCCGGTCGGGGGCCGTCGGCCTATCCAGGAGACCAGGACGATGCCGTTCCTTCCGGTCGGCGGTCAGGCGGTCATCGAGGGCGTGATGATGCGGTCGCCGTCGCGGGTCGCCGTCGCCGTGCGGCGCGCCGACGGCACGCTGGCCTTTCTGGAGCAGCCGTTCCGCTCCGTCACCCGGCGGGTGCGGGTGCTCGGCCTCCCGGTGGTGCGCGGCGCGGTGTCGCTGTTCGAGACCCTGTTCCTCGGCATCCGCGCGCTGAACTTCAGCGCCGACGAAGCGACCCGCGAGGAGGAGCGCGCGAAGGCCGCCGCCACCGGGGCGGCACCCGAGGCGGCCAGGCCCTCGTGGCTGCATGGCGCCGCACAGCTCCTCACGGTCGCCTTCTCGCTCGGCCTCGGGCTGCTGCTGTTCGTGGTGCTGCCGGCGCGGCTCACCGGCTGGCTCGGGTTCCACGACCGCGTCGGCTTCGGGCTGGTGGACGGGTTCTTCCGGCTGCTCGCCTTCGTCCTCTACCTGCTCCTGATCAGCCAGTGGAAGGAGCTGGCCCGCGTGCTCGGCTACCACGGCGCCGAACACAAGGCGATCCACGCCCTCGAGCACGGGGCGCCGCTGACCCCGGAGAGCGTCCAGACCTTTTCGCGCTTCCACCCGCGCTGCGGCACCTCGTTCCTGTTCCTGGTCGTGGTGATCAGCATCGTCGTGTTCACCTTCATCGGGCGGCCGCACGGGATCGGCGACCACCTGCTGCGCATCGCCTGCATGCCGCTGATCGCCGGGGTGGCGTTCGAGTTCATCCGCCTCTCGGGCCGTTACGCGGACCGCCCGCTGGTGCGGGCACTGGTCTGGCCGGGACTCCAGTTCCAGCGCCTCACCACGCGCGAGCCCGACCTCGCGATGTGCGAGGTGGCGATCGCGGCGCTCGAGCGCGTGCGCGGCGACGAGATGGTGGTGGCGCTCGAGGCGAAGGGCGACGCGGCGCGGGCCGAAGTGGCGTTCGTCCAGTGAGCGGCCCGCCGATCCACGAGGCGCTGCGCAAGGCCGAGGCGCGCTTCGCCGAGCTCACCGACCTGCTCGGCCGGCCCGACGTGGCGAGCGACCCGCGCCGGCTGCGCGACCTCGCCCGCGAGCGCGCCCGCCTCGACGACACGATGCGGACACTCGCCGCGTTCCGCAAGGTGGAGCAGACGATCCGCGACGACGAGGCGGCGATCGCCTCCGGCGACGCCGAGCTGGCCGAGCTGGCCGACGCCGAGCTGCCCGAGCTGCGCGAGCGCCGCGCGGCGCTCGAGGCCGAGCTGGTCACCGCGCTGCTGCCGCGCGACCCCGACGACGACAAGAACGTGATCGTCGAGATCCGCGCCGGCGCCGGCGGCGCCGAGGCGTCGCTGTTCGCCGCCGACCTCTACCGCATGTACACGAAGTTCGCCGAGCGCCGGGGCTGGAAGCAGGAGCCGATGAGCTCGAGCCCCTCCGAGGTGGGCGGGTTCAAGGAGATGATCTTCTCGCTCGCCGGGGAGTCGGTGTACCGGGTGATGAAGTTCGAGAGCGGCGTCCACCGCGTGCAGCGCGTGCCCGACACCGAGGCGTCGGGCCGCATCCACACCTCGGCCGCCACGGTCGCGGTGCTGCCCGAGGCCGAGGAGGTGGACGTGCAGCTCGAGGAGAAGGATCTGCGGGTGGACGTCTACCGCGCCGGCGGCCCCGGC
>CAZKQE010000385.1:0-2718 GCA_964554725.1 uncultured bacterium | reverse complement strand
GGCGCTGCGAGGCGCGGCGCGGGCTCGAGTTCGATCATGTGCTCGAGTACGCCCGCGGCGGCGAAGCGGACGTGAGCGGCATCCGGCTGCGCTGCCGGGCGCACAATCCGTACACGGCCGGGCTCACGTTCGGGAGCGAGTTCATGCGCCGGAAGCAGGACCCCAGGCCGTCGATACGGGCGGCTGCCCCGGGCGCGACTCCGGCGCCGCTCAGCGACCGCGCGGCCGGGCGGAGTCCGGGGGTGTCCTGAGGGAGTCCGCGAATGCGCTCCACGCGGCCGAGTCGGGGCCGGAGGTCGCGCCGGGCATGCGGGCGATCGCCCGCGCGCGGTCCTCGCGGCCGAGCGCGAGGCCGGCGCGGGCGCCGAGCAGGCGGGCGCGCGCGTCGTCGGGAGCCTGGCGCAGGATGCGCTCCGCGGTCTCCGCGGCCTCCTGCCAGGCCCCGTCGGCCGCGCAGGCCTCGAGGTAGAGCGCCGGGTGACGGGGGTCGGTGACCGCGCCCGCCATCGCCCGCCGCAGCTCGGCGCGCGCCTCGGCGTAGCGGCCCTGCGCGAGGCGGATCCGCCCCAGCAGCCCGCGCTCCCACGCTCCGTCGGGGGCGAGGGCGAGCGCCCGCTCGCAGGCGGCGGCGGCGGGGCCGGTCTCCCCCAGCTCGAGATGGGCGAGTGCCTGGAAGCGCGGGACCAGCGCGTCGCGCGGGTCGAGGCGGGCAGCGTCCGCGAGCGGCGGCAGCGCCTCGCGGAAGCGACCCATCGCCACCAGGTGACCGCCGAGATAGGCCTGCGGCCACGCCTCCCCCGGCCGCCGGGCGACGAAGCGGCGGATCGCGACCAGCACCGACTCCTCCACGGCCTGCGGCGCCGGTTCGCCGGGCTCGACGCGGTAGAGCGCGAAGTAGCGGCCGGGCCGCAGGACCCGATGCGCGAGCGGCGTGAGCCCGGGCAGCGCCACGCCGGGGTCGGCGAGCATCGAGAGCTGCGGCTGGAGCCCGGTCTCGATACCCGAGATGAACAGGTAATCGGCCCCCGCCCGCCGCGCGTCGGCGAGGAACGTCGCGAACGACTCCCGGTACGGGAGCGCGAGATAGCGCATGCCGGCGAAGTAGGCGACGTGGGGCTTGCGCGCGAGCACCGCCTGGTCCGGCCGGCCGAGCGCGCGCAGCAGCTCGCCGGCGACGCGCGTCTCGTCGGGCGGGTCGGCGAGCAGGCGCCGCGCCTCGACCACCGCGACCACGCCCGATCCTGCGATCATCGCCGCCGCGAGGACCGGCGCCACGCGCCGCAGCCACGGCGGCCGCGAGTCCGGCGCCGCCGCGCTCCCTGCCGCGCGGCCCGCGAGCAGCAGCCCGAACGCGCCCGAGAGGTAGAACGGCAGCAGGTAGAGGAAGAACCGCGGCGTGTAGAAGACGAACGCCAGCACCAGGTAGGCGCCGCCGGCGTGGAGCGCGAGCGCGGGCCAGCCCGGGCGCCGCCACCACGCGACCAGCATGCCGGGCAGCGCCAGCAGGCCGATCCAGAGCGGCATGAGGCGCTGCGCGTCCTCGAGCCAGCGCACGGCCAGGTTGCGGCCCACGTGGGCGAGGAAGCGCGGCGGGTCGTGACGCAGCACGTCGAGGAACGAGCGGAACGCGTCGCCGGTCAGCACCCAGAAGCGGTCGTAGCCCATGCCGCGGCCGTACACCTCGTAGGCCACGTTGACGTAGTTCTGGTTGCGCGGCGGCTCGCCGGTGAGCGCCAGGTGCGCCGCCACCCAGCCGCCGAGCGGCAGCGCGAGGCCGGCGAGGAACGCGAGCACGCGCCGCCGGGAGGCCGGCGCGAGCCACAATGCGGCGAGCCCGGCCGGGGCGAGGAACAGCATGTTGTAGCGCGTGAGCGCGGCGACCCCGGCGAGCACGCCGGCGGCGAGGGCCCCGCGCGGACCCCCGGGCCGCGCGACCAGCACGGTGGCGGCGAGCGCGAGGGCCGCCGCCGGCAGGTCGGTCCCGGCCTCGATCGCCGCGCGCAGGAAGACCGGGTTGAGGAGCATCGCCAGCGTCACGGCCAGCCCGACCGCCGGGCCGAGGAAGCGGCGCACGAGCAGGAACGCCGCCGCCGCCGCGGCCAGCGCCGCCGCCACGTTGAGGAGCCGCGCGCCCAGGAACTCGTCGCCGCCGGCGAGCGCCGAGGCCGCCGCCAGCATCAGCGGGTAGCCGGGGCCGCGGAACAGGAAGCTCTGCGGCGTCACCTCGCCGGCGCGCAGCGCGCGGGCCGCCGGGACCGAGTCCCCGAGCAGGTCGGTCTCGACGCCGAACAGAGGGGTGCGGTGGACGGCGAGGGTCACGATCAGCAGGGCGACCGCGGCGGCGGCGAGCGCCGCGATCGTCCACCGGGTCCACGCGCGGTCCGGGTGCGGGGAGCGGGGGTCCCCTGCCGGCCCCGTGGCTACACTCTCCGTCCGACGACGCCCGCGATGGTGCGGATCTGGGCCACGAGCGCGTCGAACTGCTCGGGGTGGAGCGACTGGGCGCCGTCCGAGAGCGCGTGGTCGGGGTCGTGATGGACCTCGACGATGAGCCCGTCGGCGCCGGCGGCGATCGCCGCCCGCGCCATCGGCGCCACCTTGTCGCGGATCCCGGTGCCGTGCGAGGGGTCCACGATCACCGGCAGGTGCGAGCGCTCCTTGACCACGGGGATCGCGTTCAGGTCGAGCGTGTTGCGCGTGTAGGTCTCGAAGGTGCGG
>CAZKQE010000384.1:0-2731 GCA_964554725.1 uncultured bacterium | reverse complement strand
CGCGGCGGCGCCGTGCCGGTGGCGTCCGACCGCGCCGCCGCGGCGACCGCCCCGCCGCCGCGCCCCGGGTCGCCGCCGAAGATGCGCGCGAGCGCGCCCGACATCGTGGTCTCCATCGCGATGCGGTCGCCGAAGGCGACCAGGATGCGCTTCAGCTCCGGCAGCCCGGCCTGGCCGGCGGCCTGCAGGTAGAGCGGCTGGAAGTAGACGATCGAGGTGTCCACCGGGACCACCAGCAGGTTGCCGCGGATCACCTGCGAGCCCTGCTGGTTCCACAGCGTCAGCTCCTTCGAGATCTCGGTGTCCTGGTTGATGCGCGACTCGATCTGGCGCGGACCGTAGACCAGCCGCTGCTTGGGGAACGTGTAGACGAGCAGCTTCCCGTAGTGGGGCGGGTCGCAGCGCGCGCTCATCCACGCGATCATGTTCTCCTTGCGGGCCGGCGTGAACGGCAGCATCAGGATGAACTCCTCCTGCTCCCCCACCCCGGCGAGCTTCATCACCGTGAAGTACGGCGCGACCGCCGTCCCCTCGCGCCCGCGGTCGCTCTGCGCCACCTTCCACAGGTCCTCCTTGTTGTAGAAGATCTGCGGGTCGGTCATGTGGTAGGTGGCGTAGACCTGGGCCTGCACGGAGAACAGCCCCTCCGGGTAGCGCATGTGGGCGCGCAGGTCGGCCGGCATCGAGTCGAGCGGCGCGAAGGTGCCGGGGAAGATGCCGGCCAGGCTCCGCAGCAGCGGCTCGTCCGGGTCCACCGCCCACAGCCGCACGTGGCCGTGGTAGGCGTCCACCGTCGCCTTCACCGGATTGCGGACGTAGTTGCCGAGGCCGCGCACCGGCGCCGAGTAGGGGATGCGGTCGGTGGCGGTGTAGCCGTCGATCATCCAGGTGAGGGTGCCGTCCTCGCGGATGACGATGTAGGGGTCGCGCTCCCAGCGGATGAACGGGGCCACCTTCGCGACCCGTTCCCGCACGGTGCGGTAGAGCAGGATGCGGCTGTCGGCGGTGAGGTCGCCCGACAGCATGATCTTGGGCTCGCCGAAGCGGAGCGCGTACAGCAGCCGCCCGAACACCCCGCCGAGGCGGATGCCCCCCTGGCCCGCGTAGCGGGTGTAGACGTTCTCCTCCCCCGAGGGGTAGTCGAACTCGCGCGCGCGGGTGCCGACGAACACGTACTCCGCCGCCAGCTCACCGTAGTAGATCTCGGGCCGCGTGATCGCGAGCTCGGGCACCGACGAGACCGGCGGGATGTCCTTGACGAAGTACTCCGGCAGGCCCTCGGGCGAGATGCGGTTCACCGGCGCGACGCACACCCCGTAGCCGTGGGTGTAGGTGAGGTGCTCGTTGATCCAGATCCGCGCCGGCAGCGCCGCCGGGTTCAGCTCGCGCGGCGACAGCGCCACCTGCCGCAGCTCGCCGTCCAGCATGTAGCGGTCGTTGTCCACGTCCACGAAGTCGTAGTAGGTGCGGATCTCCTGCAGCTGGCCGTTCGTGGTCTTGAGCGGCTCGGTCTCCCACAGGCGGATGTTGTCGATCGTCGCGGCGTTGGCGGCGACCCGCGCCGCGGTGAGCTTCTCGGTCGCGGGGAAGCTCCCCTCCTCGACCTCCTCGAGCCCGAACGCGTACCGGGTGGCGGCGATCTCGCGCGCGAGGTACGGGCGCTCCCGATCGATCTCGTTGGGGGCGACGATGATCCGCTGCAGCGCCAGCGGCCACAGCTGGACCAGCTGCAGCTGGACCACGACCACGGCGCCGACGGCGGCCACCGGCAGCCGCAACGATGCGCCGAAGGCGCCGGTCGCCAGCGCCAGCGCGGCGAGCGCCGAGACCGCGGCGGCGATGTGCAGGGCGGGCAGCGCGGCGTGCAGGTCGGTGTAGCCGGCCCCGGCGACGATGCCGCGCGTGCTGTAGAGCAGCTCGTAGCGGCCGAGGAAGGTCTGCACCGCCAGCACGGCGAGGATCCCGGCGCCCAGCAGCAGCAGGTGGCGCCGCGCGCGGGAGGTCACCGCGGCGAATCCGCGCCGCGCCCACAGCTGGCCCTGCACGAAGTAGGCGGCCGCGACGGCGAGCGCCGAGGCCACCAGCGTGAACTGGAGGAAGCCGGCCAGGGCGCGCCAGAACGGCAGCGTGAACACGTGGAACGCGTGATCGCGCCCGTACACCGGGTCGGCGAGGCCGAACGACTGCGGGTTCAGGAACCGCAGCCACGTCAGCCACTGGCCCGCGGCCCACTGGGCCACGAGCAGGGCGAGGAGCAGGGCGCCGGCGACCGCGAACAGCCGCAGCCGCGGGTACAGCGACTCGATCGCCGGCACCGCCGCCCGCAGCTCGTGCAGCACCGGGAAGTTCGGGGTGATGCGCCGCAGCGCCAGCAGCAGGTTGCCGAGGAAGAGCACGAGGAACGCGCCGCCGCAGGCGAGCTGCAGGACGAACTGCGTCACCACGGTGGTGACGAACACGTGCCGGTAGCCGACCTCGCCGAACCACAGGTAGTCGACCAGGACCGCCGGGATGCCGCGCAGGACCGGCAGCAGGACGAGCAGGAGCAGCACCGCGACCAGCCAGCCGGGCCGGAACAGGCGGAGCGGGTCCGGCGGTGGCATGCTCATGCGGGTGCCTCCCGGTGGGGGTCGGGGCCCGCGATGGGCCACGGGCCGCTCGCCGCACAGTGCACCCCGGGCGCGCGCGAGCGCAACCCGTCGCGCCGCCGCGCCCGAGGCCGGAGCCCCGG
>CAZKQE010000383.1:0-2731 GCA_964554725.1 uncultured bacterium | reverse complement strand
GCCGGACCGGGCTCTCCGCCGGCAGATCGAAGCGGATCAGCGTCGTGGTCCCGGCCGGGTTGGGCTCTCCCGCGTGCAGGGCGAAGCGCTCGGGCGGCGCCCCGCCGGGGCGCGGGCGATGCGAGTACGGCACGGCCGGCGCCGATCCCTGCCGGCTCACCGTCAGGTACCAGGTCGAGCCGTCGGGGAGCGCCGCGCGGCTCGGGGCGTAGTCGAACTCGATCACGTCCCCGGCGAGCAGCTCGGGGGTGCCGCCGCCGGCGAGGAACTCGAGGCCGAGGGGCCCGAGTCGGGAGTGCCGGGCCTCCGTGAGCGCGAACTCCCCGCCGCGACCGCGCAGGCCGGCCGCCACGCGATCGAGCCGGTGGAAGCCCGGGATCGCCACCCGTCCCCGCTCACGCAACCCACTGAGACCGAGGACGGTCTCGCTCTCGCCGGGCGTGTAGCGGCCGAGCGTGTCGCGCGTCCCGTCCGCTCGCTCGCGCTCGATCGTCAGGGTCGTGGCGGCGGGATCGGTTCCGTCGGCCGCGGTGGCGAGCCGCAGCCGCACCTGCCAGCCCTCGTCCGGCCGCCGACGCGTCTCGACGATCAGCGTCCGCTGCAGAGCCAGCGAGCCGGAGGCGCTCATCGGCGCGGCGATCGCCGTCGCACCGTGGACCGCGGAGCTTACCGGCGTGCGGTTGCCATTGGGATCGTAGCCCATGCTCGCGATGCCGCCCCCGCTCCCCTCCCCGCCGGACCTCGCCTGGCCGGCCGAGAATCCGCCACCCCCGCCTCCGCCGCACAGCGTCCCGACGATCACATCCTCGTGGAACCCCGACTTCTGTGGCCGGTCGTCCTCGGCCCGCAGGGTGAAGTGGTAGGTCGTGCAGGGCTGGAGGAACTCGACCGTGAACCCGTGCAGCGTGCCGAACGGGCCCGGCGTGGGCAGCGCGCCCACGACCTGGGCGATGTCCCACTCCGGCTCGCTGTCGATCCAGCTCGCCGCCCGGCGCATGAGGAACTGCTGCGAAGCTCCCGAGTCGGAGAGATCCGCGTCGTCGGCGGTGGCGGTCCACGTCATGTAGACCGAGGTGGAGGTGGTGACGTCCGGCGTGAGGTCGGCGATCGGGTTCCCCGGCGTGACGTCGCACAGGTCGGCGCCCGCGGGGGCCTGGAGGCGGATCCACCGCGCGATCGAGGGGACGTCGGGTCCATCGCTGGAACCGAGGATGAACAGCAGGTAGTCGCCGGGCGGCGCGTGATCGGGGCTCGCCGGGGCGGTCACGAAGAGACGCGCGGGACCGCTGGTCGCGGCCGTGGCACTGACCGGTACGTAGCGTCCGCTCTGATCGAACGAGTGGGTCACGGCACCCGGCCGCATCAGCGCCACCCGCGTGATGGCCGAGGGATTCGCGGTGCAGACCGTGAAGGTCTGCCCCCAGGTGATCTCGGCCGGAGCGGCGTCGATCACCGGTCGGGCGGCCGGGCCGCCCTGGGCGTTGAAGAGATACGGCGGACAGTAGAGGCGCAAGTCGGCCCGATTCGGGTTCGCCGGGAAAGCGTCCTGGCCTCCACCGGTCAGCACCCTCCCGTCGGGCAGCAGGAGCGCGGTGGAATGGTAATCGCGCTTCACATCGTCGCACGCGAGCTCCGCCGGTCCGGTCCACGCGCCTGGCGCCCCGCCGGACCCGGGAGTCCAGATCTGCGGGCAGAACTGCGGCGTCAAACCCTCCTCACCCATGCCCCCCGTGGCGAAGGCCTGCCCCGTGGGGAGCATCAGCAGCGTGTGGTTGTACCGCGGCAGCATATCCGGCTGCGCCTGCCAGCCGGCGGTCGTCGTCGCGTCCAGGGTCTTGGCGGTCCCCGTGATCGAGGACTCGAGCGTCATCCCGCCGGCGACCAGGATCCTGCCCGGCTCGTACATCACGCCGGTCATCGCGTAGAAGCCGCTGTTCCCGTTCGTGACCTCCTGCCAGCCTCCGCACAGCCCGGTCGCGGGCACGTCGAGATGGCGGGCGATCGGGTCCGGGCCCACCTGCACCAGGCGCCCGCCACCGCCGGGCAGCGTCGTTCCCGGCACCAGGAACTGCACCGGGTAGAGCGACGTCTTCTTCGACAACCAGCCGGTGTTCTCCTGGAGACTCCAGCTTCCGGGCGCGCTCCCGGCCCCCGGGGTGAAGATCTCCGGCGTGCGTGCGTACGGCGCACTCGTGGGGGCGGCCGCGTCGAACCCCATCGTGTGCCCCGAGAGCCGGGCGGCCGCCAGCGCGCCGCGGCTCCAGGCGGGCTCGTTGGCGAGGGGTTCGATCGTGTAGACGAACTCGTCGAGCGGAGCGGCGGAGGTGGGCTCACCCCCGAAGATGAGCAGCCGATCGTTCTCGGAGTGGATGTCATAGTGGGCGCTGTGACCGGCCCGCGCGGGCGGAACATCGCCCCCCGCCTCGACCAGCGACCAGACGGCCGGCGTCTGACTCAGGTCGAGCCGCCACAGCGAGTCGGACGCGACGGTCGCGCTGATGTACCCGCTGAACACGAAGAGGCTGGGCCCCGCCGGGTCGATCACCATCGTGTGATCGCGCCGCGCCCCCGGCCGGTTCGCTTCCGCCACGGACAGTGTACTCCACGAGCCGCTGGCGAGGCTGGCGTCGTCGAACGTGAAGACCCAGACTTGCGCATCGCCGGGATCCGCCCCGAACGAACTCGATCCACCGAACAGGAACATGCGGCGCGACGCCCCGTGGAATGCCGC
>CAZKQE010000382.1:0-2735 GCA_964554725.1 uncultured bacterium | reverse complement strand
CGCCGGGTGGGGCGGGAGAAGTTCCACTACCTGAACCCGGTCCCGATCCGACTCATCCACGACCGCTGGATCACGAAGTACGCGGCGTCCTGGGTGGGCCGGCTCGGCGACCTCAAGCGCGAACTCGAGGGGGACCCCATGGGCGTCACGCGGAGCACGGCCCGCACGCTGCGGCACATCCACCAGATCCACATCCGCACCACCCCGGAGCGCCTGTGGCAGGCGATCACGCGCGCCGCGGACACGCGGAACTACTGCCGCGGTCTGGCGGTCGAGAGCACGTGGGAACGGGACGCCCCGGTGCTCTATCGCGACGCCGAGGGCCGCGTCGCCGTCGAGGGGACGGTGATCGGGGCCGACCCGCCGCGGCGCCTCGAGTTCACGTTCTCGGCCCGGTGGGACGAGTCGGTGGCCGGCGACCCCCCGCACCGGGTGAGCTGGACGATCGAGCCCCTGAAGGGCATGTGCCGCCTCACGGTCGAGCACGACGGGTTCGAGGGCCCGACCGCCACGTTCCAGAGCGTCCAGGGAGGACTCGGCGTCATCCTGGACGGTCTCAAGACCCTGCTCGAGACCGGCCGGCCGCTCCCATCCGCAGGGTGATCCCATCCGTTCACGCAGCGCACGCAGGACCGGAGGAGTCGTCATGAACGCCCCGAAGCACGTCTACGAGCTCTACATCCGCACCACGCCCGAGAAGCTGTGGGAGGCCATCACGCGCCCCGAGATGACCCGCCAGTACTTCTACGCGAACGACGTCGAGAGCGACTGGAAGGTGGGCTCCGCGATCCGCCACCGCGGGCAGGACGGCGAGGTCAAGCTCGAGGGGAAGATCCTCGAGATCGCCCCGCCGCGCCGGCTGGTGACCACCTTCGCCTCGGTCCACCACCCGCAGGCGAAGGGCGACCGACCCTCGCGCGTCACCTGGGAGATCGAGCCGCGCGGCGAGGTGTGCCGGCTCACGGTCGTCCACGACGACTTCGACGGCGTCACCGAGACCTACACGATGGTGGGCTCGGGCTGGAACCCGATCCTGAGCGGGCTCAAGACGCTGCTCGAGACCGGCAGGCCGCTCGTCATCGGCCCGGCGCCCGCCGCGGCGACGCGCTGAGCCGCATCCACCGATTCGCGGGGCGGGCAGGGACGCCGGCCCCGTGATGCGTTCCGGCGCCGCGGCTCAGGCGGAGGCGAGCGCCTCGCGCAGCGTGCCGAGCGACCGGCGCGGGTCGGGCTGCGCGTAGACGGAGTTCCCCGCCACGAACACCTCCGCCCCCGCCGCGCGCGCCGCGCCCGCGGTGGCGGGGCCGATGCCACCGTCCACCTCGATCAGGAACCGGCCGCCGTGCGCCGCCCGCCACGCCGCCGCGGCGCGCACCTTGTCGAGCATCGCCGGCAGGAACGCCTGGCCGCCGAACCCCGGCTCGACCGTCATCACCACGAGCAGGTCGAGCGCCGCCAGATGCGGCTCGGCGGCGGCGAGCGGGGTTCCCGGCTTGAGCGCGAGCCCCACCCGCGCCCCGGACCCGCGCACCGCGGCGAGCGTCGCGGCGGGATCGGCGCACGCCTCGAGGTGCACGGTGATGAGGTCGGCGCCCGCCGCGCGGAACGCCGGCACGCTGCGCCGCGGCTCCTCGATCATGAGATGGACGTCCACGGTCGCGCGCGAGAGCCGCCGCACGGCGGCGATCACCAGCGGGCCGAACGTGAGGTTGGGGACGAAGTGGTTGTCCATCACGTCGCAGTGCACCCAGTCGCGCGCCGGGTCCACGATCGCCAGCGCCGCCGGCAGCCGCGAGAAGTCGGCGGACAGGATGCTGGGCGCCGCGATCGGCGGCGCGGGCGCGGTCCGCGGTGCCTCCGTCACGCCGGCCCCCTCACCGGATGAAGCGGCCCGAGGCGCGCAGCCGGATCACGGTCTCGCGCGTGATGCGCGAGCCCGGGCTCGGCTGCTGGGCGGCGATGGTGCCCACCGGGGCGCCGGGTCCGTCGCGCTCGACGTGGAAGCCCAGCGCCTCGAGCTGCCGGCGCACACCCGCCACCTCGCGCCCCAGCAGGTCCGGCATCACGAAGCTCTCCGGCCCCGCGCCGGTCGAGACCAGCAGGTGGACCGCCGTGTTGCGCTGCAGCACCGTCTCGGGCCCCGGGTCCGAGCCCGCGACCATCCCCTCCCCGGCTTCCTCGGAGGGCGCCTGCACGACGGTCCCCGGACGCAGGCCGGCGCGCTCGATCAGCATGCGCGCCGCCCGCACCGACTCGCCGAACAGCTCCGGCACCGAGCTGTACTCCTCGCCCAGGCTGACGATGACCGACACGCGCTTGCTCCCGCGCACCGTGGTCCCGGCCGCCGGCTCCTGCGCGATCACGAACCCGCGCGGCGCGGTGGGGTCGAACCGCTCGCCCGCCCGCGAGGCCTGCAGCCCGAGCGGACGCAGCGCCTCCTCGGCCTGCTCGAACGAGAGGTTCGTGAGGTCCGGCACCGTCACCTGCCCGACCCCGTGGATGAGCCGCGGCATGACCAGGTTGTTGAAGAGCACGAGCCCGGTCGCGAACGCGAGCACCGCGAGCGCCACCATGGTGAGCACCGTGCCCACCCGCCGCCGCCGGGCCGGCGCCGCCGCGACCGGGGCCGGCGGGGACTCGAACGCCGCGGCCCACTCCTCGATCACCTCGCGCGACGCCCGCGCCGGAGACCCGGCGGGTGCGTCCGCCGGCGCGGCGGCCGCCCCGGCCGCGAG
>CAZKQE010000381.1:0-2736 GCA_964554725.1 uncultured bacterium | reverse complement strand
CTCCAGGCCGCGCTCCCCTGCGCGCCGACCGGGACGTCGTCGCGGAACCAGGTGCCCGCCAGCGTCCCCGCGACGTCCACCTGCAGCGTGCCGTCCTTGTCGGAGCCTTCCCGGTTCACGCGGGCGTAGATCTCCGAGCGCACCGGCTCGGCGAAGTACCGGAACGGCGAGTCGATGTGGCGCGTGTCGGGCCCGTAGCGCTCGGGACGGGCGAAGTCGTTGCGCTCGATGCGCCGGTTGACGATGCCGAGGTCCAGCGTGTTGGCGACCCCGAACGTCACCCCGACCTGCTCGCCGGCCGTGACCCGACGTCCGGGCGGGAAGGCGGCCGGGTCGAGGTCGATGAGGATCATGTAGTAGCTGAGCCAGTCGTTCACCGCGACGTCGATGCGGAAGCTGTTGGGATGGTCCATGACCATCGTGCGGGCCACCCGGCCCGAAGCCGGGAAGTAGACCGGCAGGCGCGGGAGCGGCGCGCCCGGCGTGTAGTCCTTGTCGAAGAACAGGTAGGCGTGCTCGGTCGGCAAGGTGTGCCCGGGTGGAGCGAGGTTCCCGATGCTGATGATCTCCGTGATGTCCGAGAGCCGCAGCGGGGAGACCGTGAACACCTCGGGCGTGACCGGGCCCGGATCCACGGCGCCGGGGGCGGTAGGGGACGAGCAGCCGGCGAGCGCGGCGGCGGCGATGCAGTGCGGCAGCAGGGTTCGGGCGATTCGCACGGATTCCTCGGGGATCGGAGGGTAAGCGCGGGTCCGGGCCGCTGGGTCCGGCGGCCTAGCAGCTTTCGGACCGTCACGAGGGCTCGTGGCCGGGCGAGAACCGGCCGCCCCGCAGGCGATTGCCGGACAGCCGCCCGCCGGGCAGCGGTGCCATGCAAGCGCCAGTCAAGCGCGGCGGGGGAGACTCACGGGCATGGACATCCGCCGCGTGGTCCCGATCCTGATGCTCGTCGCACTCTCCCTGCCCGCAGCGGCAGTTCCCGCGGGGCTGCCGCAGCACTCGCTGCTCGGGATCGAACTCGGCATGCCGGACCATCTCGTGCGCGCGCGGCTCTCCCGGCTCGGCGAGCCGGTCGCCGGCGCCGAGCGGCGCAAGCAGTCCTGGCGGCTGCGCAGCGGACCGTACGGCTACGTCGCCGTGCGGTACGACAGCGAGTGGCGCGTGAAGTGGGTGAGCGCATTCGCGCGCCGCGAGGGCCGGCGGCTCCGCTACCGCGACATCGGCGACCCGGCGCGGGCGAGCCGCCTCGGCTACTACATCTACACCTGGGAGGTCGCTCCTCCCGGCGGCCCGCCCTGCCGGATCAGCGCCCGCGGTTCCGACTCGCTGTACGTCGCTTCGGTCGCCCTCTTCCCGGCTCCGTCCCCGCGGACCCCGGCCGCGGTGTCCGCGGTCCCCGACACAACCGATTGAGCGCCAGCGGCTAGCGGGGCCCTGCGACCCCTCCGCCCCGGCGGGGTCAAGCTCCGGTCAAGCCGGCCCGGAGAGGCTGCCCGCGTCGGGCCGGGGTCCGCCCGGTGCGACGCGCGTCCGCGTCCGTCCGGGCACCGGTGCCCGGACGGACGGGCTCACCCTCACGTCGGGAGACCCCCCATGCACCGATCGCTACGCGTCCTCGTCGCATGCGCGTTCCTCGTCGCCTGCCTCGCCGGCGCCGCGCGGGCGGCCATCCCGCCCAGCGGGACGCTGTCGCCCGCCGGCCCGCTGCTCACGTACTCCGCAGGTCCGTTCACCAGCGTCAACCCCTCGCCGCAGACCGGGACCCCGGATTGCTCCCTGTTCCCGAACAGCTGCGACGACTACGCCCTCACGGTCACCGTGGACGCCGCCTACCTGGCCGCGAATCCCGACCACGTGGTCACGATCAAGGTGCAGTGGCCGACCCCGCAATACGACTTCGACGTCTACCTGCAGAACCCGGCCACCAACGCGACGATCACGTCGTCGGCCAGCTCGAGCGACCCCGAGGTGATCCTCTTCACGCCGAACGCGGGCACCACGGTGTACCGCATCCGGACGCTGGCGTTCGCGGCCGTGAACGAGAGCTTCACCGGAACGATCACGCTGGGTCCGCGCCCGAGCGGGAACACGCGCACCGGCACCTACGTCGCCAGTCCCGACGTCTTCACCTGCAACGTGCACCTCGGCGGGCAGTCGGCGGTGTTCGACCACGGCGGGGACGGCGAGCCGGCGGTCAAGTTCGACAGGGACGGGAACGCGTGGGTCACCGGCATCGCCGGCCTGGGTGGCGGCATCGGCCTGTGGAAGATCCCGGCGAGCGACGTCTGCGCCCAGTCGCCGATCTTCTTCGACAACCCGGACGCGGGGGTGGGAGGGGGCGACACCGACATCGAGATCGCGCCCGAGCGAAACCTGCTCAACAACTACAACATCTACACCTCCAGCCTGACGCTCGCGAACATCACCTCGTCCACCTCGGTGGACAACGGCACCACCTTCGTCCCGGTCGTCATCTCGGACCCGGTGCCGATCAACGACCGCCAGTGGAACGCCGCCTACGGCGCCAGCACCCTCTACCTCTCGTGGCGCTCGTTGAACACGGGCAACCAGCTGTTCTGTGCGCGCTCGGACGACGCGGGCCTCACGTTCGGCGCCCCGATCCCGGTCTACGACGACGTGGTCGGTACCACGATCGCGACCCAGCTCGGCAACATGGTGTGCGACACGCGGCCGGGCGCCTCGATTCCGCTCGCGGCGGGCCCGAACGGCGAGGGC
>CAZKQE010000380.1:0-2741 GCA_964554725.1 uncultured bacterium | reverse complement strand
ACGATCGGCTTCACCGGCTCGGAGAGCGCGGCGTTCGGGTCCTTCTTCTCGAGCCGCCAGCGGTTCACGTAGCGGACGAAGAAGTGCTCCTGCGCGTCGCGGCTGAAGTCCTTCATCACGGTGAGGAAGTAGCCCGTGCGGTCGTCGGCGAGCCGCGGCGCCATCGGCTTCTCGGGCAGCTTCGAGAACGAGTAGTGGATCGTCACCGGGATGTAGCGGTCGTCCGGCACCGTGACGAGCCCGAAGTTCTGGCGGTCGTTCGGCGAGTAGGTGAGCAGCGCCTGGATCTCGACGTTCTCCGGGAAGCACTTGACGCTCTTCAGCGCCGAGCGGTCCTTGTCGAAGCGGACGCTCTTGCCCGAGAACGCGCCGCGCATCCACTCGGCGATGTCCGGCAGGTCGCTGACGAGGAACGGCGCCAGGTCCACGAGCACCGCCTTGGTCGAGTCGTGGACGCTCTCGATCTTGAGCGAGGCGAGGACCGAGTGGCCGATCGAGAGGTCCTGCGCCCGCGCGATCGGGGTGCCGGCCGGCGCGGTGAAGCGGGTGTTCTTCTCGATCACCAGCACGCGGTCGCCCGAGCGGTGGAACTCGAGCAGCCGGTCGTTCACCGGCAGCCCGCCCAGCACGCCGTTCATGCCGATGCCGCGCGCGAGGCTGAAGATGCCGAGCACCGGCTGGTCGAGCTGGTCGGGCCGCAGCTCGAGGTAGAGGTTCTCGCGCTTGCTGTAGAGCGTGAGGAACCCCTTCTTCACCTCGGCGTCCTTGGTCACCTTCTTCCAGTCCTGGAACGGCTTGTCCTTGTCCTCGGCGCCGGCGCCGGCGGCGGGCTTGCCGCCCTGCGGCTTGGGCTGGGCGAGCGCCGGGAGGGCGACGAGCACGAGAGCGAGCAGGACGAGCGGGGCGAGGCCCCGGGGGAACGGCGAGCGACGGCGCATGTGCGGACTCCTGGCGGGAGAGGTCGGGGCCGGAGGGCCCGGCCGGTTCGGTGCGGGTGCGCGTGCGGGCGCCCGAACGAGGGACCGGCGGTCGGTACGGCGGAGGGAGGCTAGCGGCGCGCGACGGGCGGAGCGACGCGTCGTCGACCGGCGCGGCATTCACCGGGACCGGCGGGGCCGCGGGCGGGGTTCGCGTGGGGGGAGCGCGGGCCGGGCGCGGGGAGGGCGGCGCGGGATCGCGCGAGGCGGAGGGTCACCGGGCGCGAGGTGGAGCCCGTCGGCCGGGTGGACCGGGCGATGGCGCGATGCCAGGCTCCCAGAACCACCCGACGCGAAAGGTGACCCAGGTGGATCCAGACGCGTGTCGTTGACCCACCGGTAGCGCCTTAGACGCCGCGGGGGCGGCCCGGATCCCGGGCCGCCCCCAGCTTTGACACGAGTTTGACGCGGCGTCCCGCGCCGTCCCCTACGGGGTCGCCGCCGACCCGCCCGGCCGCCCGGCGGCCGCGCCGTCGGTGTCGCGGCCGGCCTCCAGCGCCCGCTTGATGCGGGCGCGCGTCTCCATCAGGTGCGCCCGCGTGTAGTCGCCGATCGGCGCCTCGCCGCGCAGCACCCGCGCGCAGCGGGCGTCGATGCGGGTGAGCTGGAGCCGCGCCAGCGACCGGGCGTCGTCGGGCACCCCGTTCGGCGGGCTCGCGACCAGGTCGGCGAGGCGCCCGGCGTAGACCCGCTGCACGTCGCGGCGCGTCCCCGGGCCTTCCAGCGCCGCGAACGCCGCCGGCGACGCGCCCCCCACCTCGCCCCACAGGATCCGCGTCATGCGCTCGAAGTGGTCGGCGAGCCGGAACGCGTCCGCCGAGCGCGACTCGGCCTCGCGCAGCCGGGTGAGGAGGGCGGGCTGCAGGAGCCCGGCGATCATCGCGCTCTGGATCGCCAGCGCCTTGTCGTTGAGGTCGTAGTCGAGACGCGCGCCGCCGCCGCCGAACGGCCCCGAGATGCCCCAGTGCGACCAGCGCTCGGGCGCCAGCCGGTTCAGCAGCGCCGGCGGGACCGCGAACGCGTCGGCGGCGAACACACGCTGCCCCAGGAAGTCGAGCGCCTCGCGCTGTCGCGCGGCCGGGACCGGACGCAGCGGGTCCACCGCCCCGGGCTGCCCGCGGTGCACGCGGGTGCTGTACTGGCCGCCCACGAACTTCACCGCCAGGCCGGCGGCGCCGGCGTACTGGCCGAGCAGCGTGTCCATCGCCCGCCGCAGCGCGGTGAGGTCCCCGGCATCGCCGACGATCCGGTCCTCCAGCTTGCCGCTCTTCCACAGGCCGGCGATGTACGCGGTGCGGTCGCGTGCGAACCGCAGCGGGTCATCACCCAGGTCGTAGATGTTCGTGCGCGGGTCGAGCGCGGTCGCCGGGTAGGTGTCGTCGTCGGTCGAGTACTCGTGCCCGGGGGCCAGGTTCTCGTCGGCGATGCGACGTGCGAACGCGTAGTCCTCCTGGAGGTCGCTCTTCCCCGAAGGCGTGTACCCGTAGCGGATCACCCACAGGTCCCCGGTCCCGGCGCCCTGCGTGTAGTAGTGCCCCTGCTGGCTGCGGTCGGGCGAGATGTTCGGGGTCGGGTACTCCATCACCGAGGTGTACATGCCGTGCTGCTCGACCCAGGCCTTGTCGTTCAGCTTGTCGTAGGGGGTCGCCGTGCTGCCGCGGAAGTTGTGGCGCAGGCCGAGCGAGTGACCGACCTCGTGCATCGTCACCCACACCACCGCCTCACGCATGTACGCGTCCGGCACCGGGCTGCCCGGCGGGAGCG
>CAZKQE010000379.1:0-2753 GCA_964554725.1 uncultured bacterium | reverse complement strand
ACCGGGCCGGCCGCCGGCTGGGTGGCGCGCGGCCAGCAGGTCGCCGCGCGTGACCCGGCGCTCGACTGGCTGGCCGAGCGCGTGCGCGAGGCCGGCGGCCTGGTCGGCGAGGTGCGCGTGCGGCTGCCGGTGCGGCCGATCGAATGGGGGGTCGCGGCGCTGCTGCTGGGCGCCCTCGGCGGGTGGGCGTGGCCGGCGCGCCGCAGGGTCGCGGCGGCGGCGGTCCTGGTCGTGCTGTGCGGGCTCGCCGAACCGGCCCAGGACGCGCTCTCGGCGCGGAGCGTCCGCGGCGTGATCCTGTCGCCGGTGACGATCGAGGGCGAGGGGCTCGAGCTGCAGCCCGGCCAGGTGGTGCGGGTGCGCGAGCGGCGCGGCGGGCGCGCGCGGGTGGCCGCCGGGGCCGGCGTCGAGGGCTGGGTGCCGGCCGCCGCCGTCGACATCGTCCCCTCCGGCGGATAGACTCGCGCCCGTCCATGCCCGCCCCGATCGCCTCCTTCGCCCTGCGCGCCGCGCTCGCGCTCTCGCTGCTGGCCCCGCTCGAGCGCCTCGATCACGAGGTCCAGCGCGCGGTGCAGGCGGCCCGCCGCCCGGCGCTCGAGAAGCCGATGCGCACCGCGAGCGGGACCAAGCAGGGGACGGTCGTGTTCGCGGGGCTGCTGGCGGTGGCGGTGGTCACCGGCCCCGCCGGCCCGGCGACGGCGCGGGCGGCGATCGGCGCCCTGGTGCCGGTGAACCTGGCGGTCGAGGCGCTCAAGCTGAGCGTGAACCGCATGCGGCCCGACGGCGAGCGCAAGCGGGCGAACTCCTCCTTCCCCTCCAGCCACGCCGCCAACGCCGCCACCCTGGCGCTGGTGCTGGGGATGCGCTGGCGCTGGCTGGCGCCGCCGTTGTGGCTGCTCGCCGCGACCGTGGCGTTCTCCCGCATGTACCTCAACCGTCACTTCCTGAGCGACGTGTTATTCGGTATGGCGCTTGGGGTTGGGGTCGGCTGGCTGACGCTGCGCTGGATGCGCGCGCGCGGCTGGACCTGGCACGCGGAGCGCTGAGGCGGGGATCCGCGCGGTGGTCGCGGCGGGGCGCGTTTGCTAGGCTCGCCGCCGGACGGAGGGAGATCGCCGATGACGCTCGGGACGGCCACGCCGGTCCTCGACCCCTCGCTCTACATCCCGGAGTTCAAGCCCCGCACGAAGGACGCCGCGCTCGCCCGGCTGGTCGCCGTCACCCACCGCGCCGGGGTGACGCGCGGGCCGGGTCCGCTGCTGGAGCTGCTGCGCCTGCGCGAGCGGCTCGGCACCACCGCGATCGGCAAGGGCGTGGCGGTGCCGCACGCCCGTTCGCTCACGGTCGAGCGCCCGGCGCTGCTGGTCGCCCGCGCCCCGTCGGGCATCGCGTGGGAGGCGGGGGACGGCGTCCCGGTGCGGATCGTGCTGCTGGCGCTCAGCCCCTGCGACGTGGCGGAGGAGACCCACTACGCGTTCCTGGCGCGGATCGTCGGGGTCGCGCGGCTGCTGCGGAACCGCCAGCGCCTGCTCGACGCGGACGGCTTCGACGAGGTGGCCGCGGTGCTGCACGAGGCGCAGCCGTGACCGCGCTCGCCGCGCTGGTGCTGCTCGGCGACCTCGACCTGCTGCTGCGCGAGGCGGACGACCCCGCCGCGCGCCAGCGGCTGCGCCGTCTGGGCTTCGTCCTCGACGGGCGACCGCGGCTCGAGGCGGCGCGCCAGCGTCTGGCGCGCGGGATCGAGCGTCGCTGGATGGTGGCCTACGAGCGCGCCCGCCAGCGGTACGGAAGGGGCATCACCGCCGTGCGCGATCGCGTGTGCCTCGGCTGCTTCGTCACCCTGCCGACCGCGGCGGCGCGGCCGCAGGGCGACGACGCCGCCCCGGGGCTGCCGGGCGCCCCCGCCCAGTGCGCCTCGTGCGGGCGCGTCCTGTTCTGGCGCTGACCGGCCGCCGGCGCCGCCCGGTCGCCGCGACCGGTGCGCCGGGCGCCCCCGGCTGGGGTATGCTGGCACCGCGCGGGCCGCGACCGGGGCCCGCCGGAGGGACCACCATCATGCGAGGAGCTCACGACCGCCGGCGCACGCTCGCCGCGCTGGCCTGCCTCGCCGCGAGCCTGGCGGCGACCGGCTGCGCGACGCTGCGCGAGCTGCCCCGCGCCGAGTACGCGGCGCGCGGGGAGCGCAAGGGCGTGGTGGTGGACACCCGCGAGGGGCTCCACTACCGGTTCGACTACGCCCGCTTCGGGCCCGACAGCCTCACCGGCCATCGCCTGCGCGACACCGAAGGCGCGCTCGAGGAGTACCACACGGTCGCCATCGCGCTCGACGAGGTCGAGCGCCTGCGGGTGCGGCGCACGAACTGGTGGCGCACCGGGCTGATCGCCGGCGGCGTCGCGGTCGCCGCCTCCGCGGCGGTGGTCGCCAAGCGCCAGAGCTCGAACGGCGGCGGGGACACGGGCCCGGTCCTGCCCGGCCCCATCGACCCGTGAGCCGGCCGCGCGGCGGGAACGCCTAGCGGGTGAGGGCGGCGACCAGCAGCCACGCGAGCGCGGCGCCGGCGGCGCCGGCGGCGAGGTCGCCGCGGTCGAACCGGTCGTCGAGCAGTTCCTTGGCCAGCCCCAGGGCGAGCGCCGCGCCGGCCCCCGCGGCGGGCTCGCGGGCGGCCAGCCCGGCCCCGGCCCCGAGGGCGAGCGCGAACGAGGCATGGGCCACCCGGTCGGGCCGGAGGGCGAATGCCCGCCCGCCCGCCGCG
>CAZKQE010000378.1:0-2765 GCA_964554725.1 uncultured bacterium | reverse complement strand
GCGCGTCCATGTCGGCGCGCAGGAGCACGGTCTTCCCCGGCCGCCCGCCGCGCACCGTGGCGAGCACGCCGGTCTTGGCCACGCCGGTGCGCGGCGCGAGCCCGAGCGCGCGCAGTTTCTCGGCGACGATCCCGGCGGTGCGCACCTCCTCGAAGGCGGTCTCGGGGTGCTGATGGAGGTCGCGGCGCACCGCGACCAGCTCCTTCACGGTGTCCTCGGCGAGGGTGCTGACCAGCATCTTCATACCGACCTCGTGGTGGAGGTGGAGCGTCACCGTCGGCCCGCGACCACCCAGGCGAAGCCGGGGACGCGCAGGACCGGACCGGAGCGATACCGACGGACGCCGCGCGCGAGCCGCTCCCGCATCCTCCCCCGGTCGCGCGGGGAGAGGGAGAGGTAGAGGTCGCGCAGCGGGTTCGGACAACCGAGCTGGATGGCGAGGAACTCGTCCTCGCCCCCGTAGACGTGCGGGACCCGGACGCCGACCTCGGTGACGCCGCGGAACCCGGCCTGCCGCATCATACCCGCCAGCGCCCCGCGGCGCCCGAAGCGGATCGGGTGCGGGCCGCTCGCGGGCGGCGGCGGCGGCGCGTCGAGGAAGGGGCGTGCGGCGCGGGCGGAGACCGCCGCCACCGGATTGCGGGCCATCGGGCCCCACACCGCGAACGCCGCCCGGCCGCCCGGCCGCAGCGCGGCGCGCATCGTGCCCAGCGCCCGCGCGACGTCGCCGACGAACATGAGCCCGAAGCGCGACACGACGCCGTCGAACCGCCCACCCGCGAGCCGCACGCGGCCGATGTCCGCCGCGCGGAAGCGCACGTTCGTGACCCCGCGCTGCCGGGCGCGTCGGCGCGCGATCGCCAGCATCGCCGGGGAGAGGTCGAGCCCCAGCACGCGGCCGCGCGGGGCGACGAGCTGGGCGATCGCGAGCGACGGCTCGCCCGAGCCGCAGCCGACGTCGAGCATCCGCCGCCCGGGCGCCAGGGCCAGCGCGCGGAACAGCGCCGGATCCACCGCCGCGAGCGAGTGGAGGAAGTGGGGCTCGAAGCGCTCCCAGCGGAGCGTCGCCCGGTCCCAGAACGCGGCCGTCCCGGCGGGCGGACCGGGGATCGTCCCGGTCCGCCCGCGGCGGCGTGTCACCGCCGGGTGGTGTCGGGCGGCGCCGGCGTGCTCGTGTCCGGCGGCGCCGCCTCGTTGATCTTCAGCAGCCGGCGTCGCTCCACCTCGCGGCGCAGCACGTCCTTGTTGAGCACCACGAACTCGACCCGGCGGTTCTTCGCCCAGTTGAGCGCGCTGGTGTTGGGGACCAGCGGACGGCTCTCGCCGTAGCCCTTCACCGTGAACTGCTCGGGCTGGAGCGTCGGGAAACGGCGCTGGATGTAGGCGAGCACCGAGTCGGCGCGCGCCTGGCTCAGCGCCTGGTTGTGGGCGTCCGAGCCGCGCGCGTCCGTGTGGCCGCCCACCTCGATGCGCAGCTCCGGCCACTTGCCCAGCACCTGGCCGACGATGTCGAGCGTCGCGTAGGAGTCGGGCAGCACGTCGGCCTTGTTCGTCTCGAAGTTGATGTTCTGGAGCCGGATCATGCCGGTGTCGAGCAGCTCGGTCTCGCGCTCGACCAGCTCGATCGGGCAGCCCTCGGCGTCCACCTTGAGGCCGGGGGTGGTGTCGGGGCAGCGGTCGAGCCCGTCGCACACGCCGTCGCCGTCGCTGTCCTTCGGGCAGCCGCGCTCGTCCACCGTGCAGCCCTTCGGCGTGCCCGTGCACTGGTCGAGGCCGTCGAGCACGCCGTCGCCATCGCTGTCCTTCGGGCAGCCGGTGGCGTCCACCGTGGCGCCCTTGGGCGTGTCGGCGCAGGTGTCCACGCCGTCGCACACGCCGTCGCCGTCGGCGTCGCTCGGGCAGCCCTTCGCGTCCACCGTGCAGCCGCGCGGGGTGCCCTCGCACTGGTCGATGCCGTCGAACACCTTGTCGCCGTCGCCGTCGAGCGGGCAGCCGTCGGCGTCCACCCGTGCGCCGCGCGGCGTGTCCGGGCAGCGGTCGCGCTTGTCGGGCACTCCGTCGCCGTCGGTGTCGCGCGGCGTGGCGCCGAGTGCCACCGTGAGGCCGGCGCCGATCGTGACGTAGTCGAGGCTCTGCTGGGTCGAGAACTTGGGCAGGTAGTGGAGGTTGCGCGCCTCGACCCGCAGGCCGACCGCGTCGGTCAACCACAGCCGAACCCCGCCGGCCATCTCGAGCATGCCCTGGTGGAAGGCGGTGCCGCCGGTCGGGGTGACGCGCGCGCCGCCGCCGCCGATCGAGAGGAAGGGCCCGCCGACCCGCCGCGCGAGCGGCGTGAGCAGGAGGTTCGCCGAGCCGTGGAAGAAGGTGACGTCGCGCGCGCCGACCGCGAGGTCCTCCGCGGTGGGCGTGACCCCGCCGGCCAGCTCGATCCCCCACCACGAACGCGGCAGCCAGGCGACGCGCGCCCCGACGTGCACCGCGTCGCGCACCGGGGCGCCGGTGTCGGTCTTGAGCCGGGCGTCGAAGATCGTGAAGCCGCCGAACGGGGTGACCTCGACGTGCGAGCCGAGCGGCTCGGCGGCCACCGGGCCGGCCGCCAGCGCGGCGGCGAGGGCGAGGACGAGACCTGGGTGACGCGGGCGCACGGAACCTCCTCCGGTGAGATCGGCTCCCGAGTCGAGACCGGGCCGGCTCGGGCGATGGTCGGCGTAGGGTGCGGGGACATTAGCCGCAGGGCCCGTGGGGGGCAAGCGCGGGGCGGGTGG
>CAZKQE010000377.1:0-2788 GCA_964554725.1 uncultured bacterium | reverse complement strand
CACGGTCAGGCCGCCCTGCGCGCGCGGGCGGCGGACGCGCCGGCGCGGGCGCGGACCCGGGTCGGACGCCGCAGCTCGGTCAGCAGCGCGTCGTAGGTGCGCTCGACCTGCCGGAGCGAGATGCCGAGCGTGTCGGCGACCTCGATCGGGTAGAGACGCTCGTAGAGGAGCAGCGCCAGCACCAGCCGCTCGCGCGCGCCGCGACGCGCCAGCGCGGCGGCGACGCGGTCGCGTCCGCGACCCCGCGGACGGGGAGCCGGGCCGGACCCGTTCAGCATGCGCGCCCTCCCCGGCGCCGGGGCTTCGGCGTCCCGGCGGCGGCGGCCAGCGCGCGGCGCACCGAACGGCGCAGCACGTCCATCGGGAACGGCTTGGGGAAGCAGTCGGTGACCCCGGCGTCCGCGAGGTCGCGCATCGCGTCGGCGGTCCCGTAGGCGGTGACGATGATGACCGGCTGGGCGTGGCGCCCGCGCCGGAGCTTGCGCGCCAGGTCGAGCCCGCTCATGCCCGGCAGGCGGAGGTCGCTGATGACGAGGTCGCTGCGGCCGGTCTTGAGCCACAGCCAGGCGTCCTCGGCGCTGCGGAACGTGTCGATGGTGAAGCCGTCGTCCGCCAGCCCCTCGGCCAGGGCCCACGAGGTGGACGGTTCGTCTTCCACGATCAGGATGTGAGGCATGTGGCGGGCACCCCCGTTGGGTCCAGGTCCGGGGGGGCCTGTGCAGTGCGCGTGCCAGCCCCCGGAGAGCCGCGCGGAGGGGCCGGACCGCTCCCCGCCGGCACCGCCGGCGGGCTCCGGCCGGGGCGCGGACGGCGCGGCCATCCGTCGTGGCGGGAGCCGGTTACGCCGGAGACATCAGGCGAACCGGGAGGTCCGTGGGGAGCGGCGGACGGGAACCGGCGGGTGGGATCCCGTGCGGAACGGACGGGGCGGGGTGCATTTCGCCCGCCCAACCTCAGGACGCCCGATGGCGGGCCGCGACCGGTTCCTGGTCGGTCGCCGGCAGGTGCGGCGCGCCGCGCCAGGTCCCGGCGCGGCGGAGGACGCCCCCGGCCGGTGGCGGGGACGTCGGCGACTCAGCCCTCCCCGGCGGCCTCCGGGTCGTCCTCGATGCGCAGCTCGTTCAACTTCGTGCGCAGCGTCTGGCGGGAGATGCCGAGCATCTGGGCGGCGCGGGTCTTGTTGCCCTCGCAGACGGCGAGGGCGTGGCCGATCGCCATCTGCTCGATCTGCGCCAGCGGGCGCACCACCCCGCGCGGGAACGGGTCGCCGGACGGCGCGCCGCCGCCGGCCGCCCCGGCGCCGGCGCCGGCGAGGAACTCGGGGGGCAGGTGCTCGACGCGGATCTCCTCCTCCGCCTCGAGCAGCAGCACGCGCTCGATGACGTTCTTCAGCTCCCGCACGTTGCCGGGCCAGGGGTATCCGGAGAGCGCCCGGAGGGCCGCCGGGTGGAGACGGGCCGGCGGCCGCCCCAGCTCCCCGGAGAAGCGCGTGATGAAGTGCCGCGCCAGCACCTGGATGTCGTCCCGGCGCTCGCGCAGAGGCGGCATCGCGATCGGGACGACGTTGAGCCGGAAGTAGAGGTCCTCGCGGAAGCGCCCCTCGGCCACCTGGCGGCGCAGGTCCCGGTGGGTGGCGGCGACGATCCGCACGTTCACGCGGATGTCGGCGTGCCCGCCGACGCGGCGGAAGGTGCGGGTCTCGAGCACGCGCAGCAGCTTCGACTGGAGCTGCGGCGCCATCTCCCCGATCTCGTCCAGGAACAGCGTGCCGCCGTCCGCGAGGTCGAACAGCCCCTTCCGGAAGTGCTTCGCGTCGGTGAAGGCCCCCTTCTCGTGGCCGAACAGCTGGCTCTCGAGCAGCTGCTCGGGGATGGCGCTGCAGTTGAGGTCGATGAACGCCGCGGCGGCGCGGGCGCTGCGGCCGTGGAGGAAGCGCGCCATCAGCTCCTTGCCGGTGCCGGTCTCGCCGTGGAGCAGCACGGTGGTCGCGTCACTGCGCGCGACCTTCTCGAGCTGCTGGAGCACCTGCCGCAGGCCGGGGCTCTCGCCCAGCAGCGCCGGCGCGTCGGCCGCGCCCGCCCGCAGGTGGTCCACCTCCCGCTGCAGCCGCGCGTGGTCCATCGCCCGGCGCAGCACCACGTCCAGGTGTTCGAGGTCGGGCGGCTTGAGCACGAAGTCGTAGGCGCCGAGCCGCGTGGCCCGCACCGCGTGCTCGACCGTCCCGTGACCCGTCAGCATGACCACCGGCAGCAGCGGGTCCACCTCGCGCAGCCGCCGCAGCACCTGCATCCCGTCCTCGTCCGCCAGCTTGAGGTCGAGCACGACCACGTCCACCTCGTGGTCCCGGATCCGCTCGAGCGCCTCGCGTTCGCTCGCCGCCTCGAGCGGCGTGAACCCGGCGTCGCGGGCCCATTCGCCGAGACTGAAGCGGAGGGTCCGCTCATCGTCGACGATCAGGATGGTCCTTGCGCCCTGCGTCTGGGTGGGGGTCTCGCCGCTGCCCATGCCGTTTCTCCATCGGGAAGTTCAGCAGCACGGTGGTGCCGTGTCCCTCGCGGCTCGCGACCGCGATGGCCCCGCCATGCTCCTGCATGATCGACTGCGAGATCGCCAGACCGAGCCCCGTCCCCTGGGGCTTGGTCGAGAAGAACGGGTCGAACAGGTTGCGCAGCGCGGCCCGGGGGATGCCGACCCCGGTGTCGCTCACCCGCACCTGCTGGTAGACGATCCAGGCGCCCCCCCCGCGGCGCCGCGGGTCGGGCCGGTCGCCGGCGCGCCGCCCGGGTCC
>CAZKQE010000376.1:1687-2794 GCA_964554725.1 uncultured bacterium | reverse complement strand
CGCTGCTGGTCGCGCTCGACGCGCTCGTACGCGCGGGCGCCGCGCCCCGCCGGCTGTTCGCCCTCGGCTACACCTTCGGTCTCGCCTTCTTCCTGGTCGGCATCCACTGGATCGCGCGGCTCTCGGACGTCGCGATCACCGTGCCGTGGCTCAAGTACCCGGCGTGGCTCACCGCGGCGGCCTATCTGGCGCTGTTCCCGGGGCTGGCCGCGCTGCTCGCGGGCTGGCTCGCCGCGCGCTCGCGCGCCGGCCTGGCGCTGGCCTTCCCGCCGGCGCTGCTGGTGGTCGAGGAGCTGCGGGCGGCCGGGGAGCTCGGCTTCCCCTGGTTCCAGCCCGGCTACACGCAGCACGCCTACCCGCCGCTGCTGCAGATGGCGAGCCTCGGCAGCGTGAGCCTGGTGACGCTGTGGCTCGCGGTGCTGAACGTGCTGGTGTGGAAGGCGGGGTCGGGCCGCGCCCGCCTGCGGGCCGCGCTGGGCGCGGCGTTGCTGCTGGCGCTCCCCTGGGCGTGGGGGCAGCGGGTGATCGACGCCGCACCGGTCCCCGCCGGCGCGCCGGTCACGGTGGCGCTGGTGCAGGGGAACGTCCCGGGCGAGATGAAGTGGTCGGGCCGCCACCAGCGCGAGATCCTCGAGGGCTTCCTCGCGCTCTCGCGCCGGGCGGCGGCGGGCGACCCGCGGCCGGCGCTCCTGGTGTGGCCCGAGACCGCGACCGGCAGCTACCTGCGCCGCCAGCCCGACCAGCTGGCGGCGGTGGCCGCGCTGGCCGGAGGCACCGGCGTGCCGGTGTTCAGCGGTCTGCCCGACTGGTCCGTGGGGCCCGACGACTCCGTCCGGCAGGTGAACGGGGCGGCCCTGTTCGGCCCGCAGGGGGTGACGGGGCCGGTCTACGCGAAGCGGCACCTGGTGCCGTTCGGCGAGCGCATGCCGTTCCAGTCGCTGCTGCCGTTCATGGGACGCATCGCGCTGGGGCAGGCGGAGTGGGCCGCCGGCGAGGGACCGGTCCTGTTCCCCAGCCCGGCCGGGCCGTTCGCCTGCCTGGTGTGCTTCGAGTCCATCTTCCCGGAGCTGGCGCGCGAGGACGTGCGCCGCGGGGCGCGCTGGCTGG
>CAZKQE010000376.1:0-1677 GCA_964554725.1 uncultured bacterium | reverse complement strand
GCGCGCGGATGTGCGGGCGGGCTCCCGACTGCTGGTCAACATCACGAACGACGAATGGTTCGGGAACAGCGCGGCGCTCTACCAGCACGCCGCGATGGCGCCGTTCCGCGCGGTCGAGAACCGGGTGCCGCTCGCGCGCTGCGCGAACACCGGCCTGACGATGCTGGTGGACGCGAACGGGCGCGTCACCCACCGGCTCCCGGTGTGGACGCCGGCGGTGCTGAGCGGACCGCTCTCCGCCCCGGGACGGCCGACGCCCTACACGCGCTTCGGCGACTGGCCGGGCGTGCTGGCGGCCGCCGCCGCGTTCGCGTTCGCGCTCGACGCCGCGCGCCGCCGGGGCGCGCGTTGACAGGCTCGCGCGCCACCGCGTAGCATGCGGGTCGCGTCCCTTCGCGCCCCCCGCGCCACCCGCGTCGCCTGGAGGAGCACCGCGCTGTCCCCCGCCCGGCGGATCCCATGAGCTCGAGCGTGATCGTCCTCGGCGCCACCGGCCTCGTGGGGCGCACCCTGCTGCGGATCCTGGAGGAGCGGGACGTCCCGGTCCGCGAGCTGCGTCCGCTCGCCGGCGACCGCGGCGCGCCGCGGTCGGTCCCGTTCCGCGGCGGGTCGGTCCCGGTGCGGCCGGTGGAGGACGCCTCGTTCGCCGGGGCCGATCTCGCGCTGTTCGCGTGCGCGAACGCCGTCAGCCAGCGGTGGGCGCCGGTCGCCCGCGCCGCCGGGGTGGCGGTGGTGGACAACAGCAGCGCCTTCCGCTACGACGAGGCGGTCCCGCTCGTGGTGCCCGAGATCAACGGCGCGCTGCTCGACGCCCGTCCGTCGCTGGTCGCCAACCCCAACTGCTCGACGATCGCGCTGGCGCTGGCGCTGGCGCCGCTCGCGGCGGCGGCCGGGCTCGAGCGGGTGGTGGTCTCGACCTATCAGGCGGTCTCGGGGGCCGGCGGCGACGCGCTCGAGGAGCTCGAGCGCGGCGTGCGGCTGGGGCTCGACGGCGCGCCGCCGGAGCGCGCGGACGGCGGGCCGCCGTTCGCCTACAACGTGCTCCCCCACATCGACCGCTTCGAGGAGAACGGCTACAGCCGCGAGGAGATGAAGGTGGTGTGGGAGACGCGGAAGATCCTCGGCCTGCCCGGCCTGCCGCTCACCGCCACCGCGGTGCGGGTGCCGGTGCGCGTCGGGCACGCGGCGTCGGTGAACGTCTCGCTCGCGCGCGCGCTGACCCCCGACGAGGCGCGCGCGCTGTGGGCGGCCGCCCCCGGGGTGTCGGTGGTCGACGACCCCGCGCGCGCCCTCTACCCGACCCCGCTCGCCGCCGCCGGCCGGGACGAGGTCCTGGTCGGGCGGGCGCGCCGCGACCTCTCGCAGCCGCGCGGGCTCGAGTTCTTCATCGCCTCCGACAACCTGCGCAAGGGCGCGGCGACCAACGCGGTGCAGATCGCGGAGCGGCTGATCGCCGCCGCGGGGGGCGCGCGCGCCGGCGCCGCGGGCTCCGGCGCGCGGGCGGGCGCGTGACCGTCTCCGGGGCGCGGGCGGCCCGCCCGCACCTGGGTCCGCTGCTGATCGGGGCGATGGTCGGCGCGCTGGTGGCGGGGAGGCTCGAGACCGCGCTCCTGTGCGCGGCGGTCGCGCTGGCGGCCGCGGCGGCCGCCGGCGCGCCGCCGCCCCCGGGTCGCTGGC
>CAZKQE010000375.1:0-2812 GCA_964554725.1 uncultured bacterium | reverse complement strand
TTCGCGAGCAGCAGCCCCGCGGCCAGCGCGGTCGCGAGCACGATCAGGGTGAACACCAGCTCCATCCCCGAGACCACGTCGCGGGCCAGCAGGATCGCGACGCTGCGCACGCCGATGCTGGCCGGGAGGAGCAGGACCAGCGCCGGCACCACCGGCACCGCCGCCGGCTGGCGCCGCAGCCGCGCGTAGAGGTTGCCGGCGACGCCGGTGACGAGGGCGGCGGCGAGCAGCCCCACCTCGCTCCCGGCCAGGCGCGCGCCCGCCCGCGCGACCGTGAAGGCGAGCACGCACGCCAGCACGATCACGCCGACGTCGCGCGGGCGGGCGCGGAACAGCACCGACAGCGCGAGCGGCGACGCGGCCAGCGCCGGCCACTCGCTCCAGGCCGGCAGCGGCGCGGTCGGGGCGGCGGCGGCCGCGGCGCCGACCAGCGGCTCGAGCCGGTCGCCGAGCGCGAGCCCGAAGCCGATCGCGAGCAGCGTCATCCCGGCCCCGGCGAGGCGCGCGGTGCCGGAGACCAGGTTGCGGGTGGCCAGCTCGGTGAACCCGACCGTGATCGAGAGGCCGGGGAGCAGCACGATGAGCCCCGCGAGCGCGGCCAGGGTCGGGACCAGCGGGCCCAGCAGACGCGCCCACGCGAGCGCCGCCAGCGCGGCGGCCAGCGCCGCCCCCCACTCGAAGACGCGGGCGGCGGCCGGCCGCCCGCGGGTGAGGCGGGCGAGCGCCCCGGTCTGGAGCCCGATCGCCGCGGCGGCGCCGATCTCCGGCCAGCCGCCGCCGAGGAAGCGGGCGACGGTCGCGGCGGCGACGCCGAAGCAGGCGACCGACAGCGCGGTCCCGTACCGGTCGGGCCGGGTGGCGATCGCGCGCAGCCGCACGATCGCCTCGTCGGGCTCGCGCCGGCCCTCCTCGACGTCGCGCAGCAGGTCGTCGAGCAGGCTCATGCGCTCGAGGTCCACCGCGGCCGGCTCGACCCGCAGCAGCGCCGTCCGCTGCTCCTCGGGCGGACCGAACGAGGCGAAGATCGAGGTCGGGGTGGTGAAGAACTGCCCGCTCACCCCGAGCCGCACGGCCAGCACCGACATCGCGTCCTCGATCCGGTGGGAGGGCGCCCCGGCCTCGTGCAGGGCGCGGCCGAGCTCGAGGATGAACGCGCGCGCGGTGGGGGTGTCGTGCGGGTCGGTCGGGTCGCGGGCGTCGCGCATCGCGGCGCGACTATAGCAGCGCCGCCGCCGCCGGGCCGGGCGCCGCCCCTTGCCCGCCGGCGCCGGCGGGCGCACAGTCCGCCCATGGCCTCCTCGCTGCGGGACTCCGTGGTCGCGCTCGACGAGTTCCGCTGGATGCTGCCGAAGCGGGGCGGCATGCGCGTGCCCGGCATCGTGTTCGCGAGCCGCCCGCTGCTCGACCGCATGCTCTCGGACCGCACCCCCGAGCAGGTGATGAACGCCGCCCACCTGCCGGGCATCCTCGACGCCTCGATCGCCATGCCCGACGCCCACTGGGGCTACGGACTCCCGGTCGGCGGGGTGGTCGCCTTCGACCCGGCCGAGGGCGTGGTCTCGCCCGGGGCGGTCGGGTACGACATCGGCTGCGGCGTGCGCCTGCTGCGCAGCCGGCTCACCCGCGCCGAGCTGGCGCCGCACCTCGACGCGCTCGCCGACGCCCTGCATCGCGAGGTGCCGTGCGGCGTCGGCTCGCACGGGGCGCAGCGCGTGGGGCCCGCCGATCTCGCCCGGGTCATGCGCGAGGGCGCGGGCTGGGTGGTGCGGCAGGGGCACGGCTGGGCGAGCGACCTCGAGCACTGCGAGGAGGGCGGCGTGCTCGCCGACGGCGATCCCGGGGCGGTGAGCGAGGACGCGACGCGGCGCGGCAGGGACCAGCTCGGCACGCTCGGCTCGGGCAACCACTTCCTCGAGGTGCAGGAGGTGGCCGAGATCTTCGACGCTGCCGCCGCGCGGGCGCTCGGGCTCGCACGCGGCGACGTCACGGTGATGATCCACTGCGGGTCGCGCGGGCTCGGCCACCAGGTGTGCACCGACCACGTGCGCGACGTCGCCCGCAAGCTCGCGGGCTGGGGGATCGCCCTGCCCGACCGGCAGCTCGCCTGCGCGCCGCTGCGCAGCGCCGAGGCGACGGCGTACCTCGGCGCCATGCGGGCGGCCGCCAACTACGCCTGGGCCAACCGCCAGTTCATCGCCGACGAGGTCCGGCGGGCATTCGAGTCGGTCCTCAAGAGGAGCGCCGAAGCGCTTGGCCTGACACTGGTTTACGATGTCGCGCACAACATCGCCAAGTTCGAGACCCACGCCACCGGCGCGGGCCGGATGCGGTGCCTGGTCCACCGCAAGGGCGCCACCCGCTCGTTCCCGGCCGGCCATCCGGACGTGCCCGCCGCCTACCGGGCGGTGGGACAGCCGGTGCTGGTGCCGGGGGACATGGGGCGCTACTCGTTCGTGCTCATCGGCGGCGAGGGGGCGATGGCGCACGCGTTCGGCTCCACCTGCCACGGCGCCGGGCGCCGGATGAGCCGCACCCAGGCCGTGCGCGAGACGCGCGGCCGCGACCTGATCGGCGAGCTGCGCGAGGCCGGGATCGTCGTGCGCGCCGAGGGGCGCGACACGCTGGGGGAGGAGACCAGCGAGGCCTACAAGGACGTGGCCGAGGTGGTGCGGGTGTGCGAGGGGGCGGGCCTGGCCCGTCCGGTCGCGAAGCTGGTGCCGTTCGTGGTGGTGAAGGGCTGAGGCCGGGGCCGCCGATGGCCGCCCGACGGCGCGGGTCGCACCCGGCCGGTCGCGCCCGCGCGGGGCGCCCG
>CAZKQE010000374.1:0-2816 GCA_964554725.1 uncultured bacterium | reverse complement strand
CGGCGGGGGCGCGGGGACGCCGTAGCGGCGGCGGGCGGGCGGGCGTTGCGCGAGCCCGGAGCGGTTCGGGCAGGGTGACGAGACCGGAGCGGTGGCCCGCGCGGCCGCCGCTCCGGGGAGCGGAACCCGCCCGGGTGCTCGCCCGTAGTAGGGGCATGAACGAGGCGGCCGGGCGACCCGTGGTGACCCCCGGGGGCTCCTCCGTGCGGCTCCTGCGCTACCGCGCGGCGGAGTCGCAGCCGCTCCACGCCCACGAACGGAGCACGATCACCCTGATCCTCGGCGGCGGGCTCGAGGAGCAGGTCGGCGGGCGGCTCGAGCGTGCCGCTCCGCTGAGCCTGGTCGTGAAGCCGGCCGGAGTCCCGCATGCGAATCGTTTCGGGGATCGTGGAGCGACCACGCTCCAGATCGAGCTCTCGCCCGAGGACGAGGAGCGGTCGCGGCGGGCGGGCCTCGCGCTCGGTCGCTGGCGGTGGATCCACATGTCCGAGGCCGTGCGTCCCATGCTCGGCCTGGCGAACCGGCTGGGCGCGCCGGAGGCCACCGGTCCACCGGTGGGCGACCTGATGGCCGAGACCCTCGGCGCCCTGGACCCGCCCCCGGGTGACGCGGAGCTGGATCCACCGTCGTGGCTGGTCCAGGCGCGGCACGCACTGGCGGAGCGCGCCGTCCCGATTCGGACCCTCTCGCTCGAGGCCGGGGTCCACCCCATCCACCTCGCCCGCGAGTTCCGCAGGCACTTCGGCCTGCCACCGACCCGCTTCCGGAGCCGGATGCGGCTCTGGCGGGCGGCGGGTCTCCTCTCGCTCGCGCACGACCCACTGGCGACGGTGGCGCTCGAGGTCGGGTTCGCGGACCAGGCGCACATGACCCGCGCGTTCCGCGGGGCGACGGGCGTCACCCCGCTCGCGCTGCGCCGAATCGCCAGGCTCCCGGCGGCGCACTGACGCGGGCCGCGGCGGCGCTCGTCGACCGACGGCCGTACGGCCCACGCCAGCGCGGGCGCCGTGTTTCATCCGTGCAAGACTCCGGTCCGGGGCATGGGCCACGCTGCCGGCGGAGCGCCGGGAGACACCCGGTGGCCCTTGGGCATCATGAAGGAGAACTGGGGATGCGAAGCACTTCCCTCTGGCCGGGCATGGTCACGATCGCGGCCGTCGTCCACACACTGTCCTGGGGACCCGCGCAGGCCGCCCCGCGCACCGTGAAGCCGTGGGCGGACTCGCTGGCGCGCCAGGCGATGGGGACCGGGCTCACCCCCGGCATGGCGGTCGCCATCGTCGTCGACGGACGGATCGCCTGGGCCGACGGGTTCGGCCTCGCCGACCGGGAGCGGAAGCGCCCGGTGCGTCCCGGCACGCGCTTCTACATCGGCTCGACCAGCAAGGCGCTGACGGCGCTTGCCGCCGCGAGGATCTCCGCGCGCGGGGAGCTGGACCTCGATGCGCCGCTGCTCCGGGCGCTGCCGGGCGCCGTGGTCCCGCCCGGCGTCGCGGCCGAGTCGATCCTGGTGCGCGACCTGCTGACCCACACGCACGGGATCGACGGACAGGGCCCGATCACGTTGCGGGTCGCGTTCACCGGGGAGTACTCGAACGACGAACTCCCGCGCCTCCTCGGCGCCCACCGCCCGGCCCGGCGCGGACGGGCGTTCCAGTACTCGAATCTCGGGTACGATCTGATCGGAGTCCTGCTCGCGCCGGGCGGTCGCGATGGATGGAAGGCGGTGGTCGAGCGCGAAGTGACCGTTCCGCTGGGGATGACGGCGACCAGCGCCTGGCGATCCCGTGTGCCGGAGGACTCGCTGGCGCTTCCGTACGAGCTGGGCCCGGCCGGGCTCGAGCCGATCCGGCTCGAGAAGGAGGACGCCAACCTCGGGCCCGCCGGCGGCCACTTCTCCACCGCCTCGGACCTCGCCCGGCTGGTGATCGCGGAGCTGGACGGCGGCCGGGTCGCTGGGCGGCACGTCATCGAGCCCGCGGTCATCGCCGGCACGCAGCGCGCGTGGGTGCCGCAGGACCGCGGGTTCGCGTTCTACCATCGCCATGGCTGGGGGCTGGGCTGGGACCTCGGCACCTACGAGGGAGACACGTTGATCCACCGGTTCGGCAGCTTCGCCGGGTATCGCAGTCACGTCTCGTTCATGCCACGACACGGGATCGGGGTCGTCGTGCTGGTCAATGGAGGTGCGGTCGCTTCGCCCCTGACCGACGTGCTGGCGACCGCGATCTACGACCGACTCCTGGGAAAGCCGGCCGCCGGCGACCGCTTCGCCGAACGTCTGCGAACCGCCGCCGCGGGAGCCGTGGAAGCCCGCGACGCCGTCGCCGCGGATCTCGCGAAGCGGGCGGCGAGGGCTCGGCCGCTGCCCCTTCCGCTCGAGGCCTATCGCGGGCGCTTCGAGAGCCGGGAGATGGGGACCCTGGTCCTGTCGCTGGAGGAGGGCCGGCTGCGGGCGACGATGGGGGTCGCACGCAGCGAGGTGGAGCCCTTCGACGCCGAGAAACACCAGTTGCGGGTCGAGCTCGCGGGGGGCGGGCAGGTCCTGACGGCGATCCCCGGTGAGGACGGGCGGTCGATCGTGGCCCTGCAGATGTTCGGGAGCCGGTTCGAGCGCCGCTGACCGGAGAGCGGCTCGCGAACAAGGGGGCGACGACCCGCGGCGCTGCGCTGCGCCACGGGTTGCGCCCCCTTGCCCGCTTCGGGCACAATGTCCGGCCGCGTCGCGTGCGAGGTCCGCCTCCGCGGCCCGCCCACCCGCCCCGAGACCGACCTCTCTCCTCAGGAGTCCATAGTGATCGCGGCCACCCAGCTCA
>CAZKQE010000373.1:0-2842 GCA_964554725.1 uncultured bacterium | reverse complement strand
TCGTGTCGGGGAGGGGACGTCGCCGGCGGGGGTCGCGCCGGCGCCGGAGCTGCTGGGGGAGTCGCCGGCGTGGCGTGAGGTGATCCGGATGCTGCCGCGGGTGGCCGAGAGCGACCTTCCGGTGCTGGTGCTGGGCGAGACCGGGAGCGGCAAGGAGCTCGTCGCGCGCGCCGTGCACGCGATGAGCGGACGGCGGGGACGGGCGTTCGTCGCCCACAACTGCGGCGCGACGCCCGACACGCTGATCGAGAGCGAGCTGTTCGGCCATGCCCGCGGCGCGTTCACCGGGGCGGTCGCCGACCGGGCGGGGCTGTTCGAGGCCGCCGACCAGGGGACCCTGTTCCTCGACGAGATCGGCGACGCCAGCGCGCTGCTCCAGATGAAGCTGCTGCGGGCGCTGCAGGAGGGCGAGGCGCGCCGGGTGGGCGACACGAAGGTGCGGCGGCTCGACGTGCGGGTGGTCTCCGCCACCCACCGCGGGCTCGAGGAGGCGGTGGGCGGGGGCGGGTTCCGGGCCGACCTCTACTACCGGCTCAATGCCGTCCGCCTGCGGCTGCCGCCGCTGCGCGAGCGCGGCGACGACGTGCTGCTGCTGGCGCGCCACTTCCTGGCGCGGGCGGCGGCGGCGTGCGGCGTGGAGCCGCCGGCGCTGGCGCCGTCGCTCGCCGAGCGGCTGCTCGCCTACCCGTGGCCGGGCAACGTGCGCGAGCTGGCGAACGGGTGCGCGTACGCGGTGCGCGTGGCGGGGGCGCGCGGCACGGTCGAGCCGGCCCACTGGCCCGAGGCGCCGTGGGCGCCGGGCGGGACGCGGCCGGGCGGGCTCCACGCCGAGACGCGGGCGCTCGAGGAGCGGCGGCTGCGGGAGGCGCTCGAGCGCACCCGCGGGAACAAGTCGCGCGCCGCGCGCTCGCTGGGGCTCTCGCGCCAGGGGCTGCTGAAGAAGCTGCGGCGCTACGGCCTCGCCGCCGCGGAGGGGCCGCCGGCCGGGTCCGATCCGGCGGCGCCCGCGCCGCCGCCCGCCTGAGGGACGTCTCGCGTTCAGCACCGCTGCACGAATCGTCTCCGCCGCGACCGCCCTGCGTTGTCGGCGGCGCCGACCGCTGCTAGGTTGCGGGTTCGACTGGAGCCCTCCCATGCCCGCCGCCACCGTCCGTCGCCCGACCGGTGCGCTGCCGGGGGCGCTGGCCTGCGTGGCGCTGCTCACCATGGATGCGGGGCCGTCGTCCGCCGCCTGCCCCGCCGGCTGCGCCGCGCCCGCCTCGTGGGGACAGCCGTTCTCCTTCGCGGGGCTCACCTGGGAACGGAAGAGCGGCTGCGGGGGCCCGGGGCCGAACTGCTGGGACGCGGCGAACGCCGAGCCGGTGCCGGGCGAGGGCGTATGCCTGCGGCTGACGCGCCGCCAGGGCAAGTGGTACTCGGCGGAGATCCGCACCGCCGCGCCGGTGCCGACCGGGACCTATTCGGCGTACCTGGTCGGGCGCACCGACCTGCTCGATCCCAACGTCGTGCTGGGGGTGTTCCTCTACGACGACGCCGCCGGCGAGGCCGGCGACCCGTGCCCGGCCGAGCTCGACGTCGAGTCGAGCCGGTTCGGCGACCCGCTGGCGCCCAACGCCCACTTCGTCACCTACACCCCGGGAGCGTGCGGTCCCGCCGACCTCGGCCAGTTCACGTACACGCTCGGCGGGACCCACACCACCCACCAGCTCGAGTGGTCGGCCGGGGCGGTCACGCAACGGCTGCTGCACGGTCACCGCTGCGTGGCGGAGGCGCCCCAGTACCTGATCGGCGAGCGCACGTTCGTCTCGCCGTCGGTCCCGGCGGCAGGGGGGATGCGACTCCACCTCAACCTGTGGGCGTTCGCCGGCAACGCCCCGGGCGACGGGCAGGAGGTCGAGATCACGGTGCGCGACGTCGTCCAGACCTGCGGCGCCGTCGCCGACGCCGGGCCGCCGCCGCCGCCGTCGCTCGACCTCGCGGTGCGGACCCTCCCCGCGCGCGGCAGCGCCGACCTCCGCTTCACGCTCGCGGCGGCCGGTCCCGCGCGCGTGACCGTCGCGGACGTCACCGGCCGCCACGTGGCGACGCTCGCGGACGGCACCTTCGCGGCCGGCGGCCACGCGTTGCGCTGGGCGCCGGCGGCGGCTCCGCCGGGCGTCTACTTCGTGCGGCTCGAGGCCGGGGGCCGCGCGGTCGCGCGACGGGTCCTGCTGCTCGACTGAGGCCCGCGCCGCGCGCTTGACGCTCTCCGACGCCGTGCCTAGACTGCGCGCCCGACGACGCAGCGCAGCGGGACGACGACAGGGAGGGCGCAACGTGGCGCGCAAGGTTCTCCGCGTGGGGCTGGTGGGCGTGGGCGCGGCCGCCCAGGTGAGTCACATCCCGGCCCTGCTGAAGAGCGAGGGCGTCGAGCTGGTCGCGCTGTGCGACCGCGACCCCGAGAAGGCCGCCCGGGTCGCGCAGAAGTTCTCGATCCCGCGCCACGTCTCGCGCATCGACGGTCTCCTCTCGGACGACTCGATCGACGCGATCGACATCTGCACCCCGAACTTCCTCCACGCGCCGATGGCGACCGCCGCCCTCGAGGCCGGCAAGCACGTGCTGTGCGAGCGTCCGCTCGCGCGCAGCGCGACCGAGGCGGCCGAGATGATCAAGGCCGCGCGCAAGGCCGACCGCGTGCTCGCGTGCGCGGTCCAGCACCGCTTCCGCCCCGACGGCCAGCTGCTGCGGACGTTCGTCGCCAAGGGCGAGCTGGGCGAGGTCTACCACGCCAAGGCGGGCTGGCTGCGCCAGCGCACCGAGTGGGACTCCGACGAGTGGCGGCGCCAGAAGCGCGAGTCCG
>CAZKQE010000372.1:0-2847 GCA_964554725.1 uncultured bacterium | reverse complement strand
GGTGGCGGGGCTTCTCCCCCGCGCGCGGGCGGAATCCACCCGCGGAGGGGGCGCGGCACGCCGTCCGGCGGGCGCACGGGCGACGACGCGGGGCCTTCGGAGGGTGCGAGTTTCGCGATGCTGAACGATATCATTCGTGTCTCGATTGATATTTTCGCGCTGGGTCCCCGCGCCGGTCCCGGCGTACCATCCCCGCCCGTCGGGGGGGTCGCCCGGAGCGGTCCGCTCCCGACCCCCGGGACCCTGACCCGCGACCCTCGAGGGACCTCCATGCCCCCATCGCCGCACCCGAGCGTCCGCCCCGCGGTCCGCCCCTGCCGGCGGCCCGACCACCGGGCGCCCGTCGGCCGCCTGCTCGCCGCACTCGCCGGCCTCGTCGCCCTCGCCGCCCCCGTCACCGCCGGCCCGTGGACCAGCATCAGCCCCGGCGGCGGCGGGGCGTTCACCGCGATCGCCGGCGGCCCGACCGGCATCCTCATCTGCGGCGCCGACCTGAGCGGCGCCTACCGCAGCCTCGACGGCGGCGCCACGTGGGACCGCATCGGCTCCGACCGCGGGCTCAAGCGCACCCACGTGAGCGCGGTGGCGTTCGACCCCGCCGACCCCCAGGTCGTCCACCTCGGCACCGAGGTCGGCATCTACCGGAGCGGCGACGGCGGCGGCACGTTCACGCGGGTGCTCGACACCGGCTACATCGGGGCGGTCGCGGTGTCACCCTCCGACCCGGCCGTCGTCTACGCCGGCTACCACGACCTGTGGGAGACCACCGCCTCGAACGTCTACCGCAGCCTCGACCGCGGCCTCACGTGGACGCCGGTGGCGACCGCCCTGCCGGCGGGCCTGCGCATCCTCGAGCTGATCGTGAGCCCGCACGACCCGGGCACGGTGTACGCGGTCTCGGGCGCCGACCTGTTCGTCGCCGGCCAGCCGTCCGTCCACGTCAGCGCCGACAGCGGGGCCACCTGGACGCGCCTCGGGGAGAGCCTCGGCGACCTGTGGGACCTGGCGGTGGACCCGGTGACGCCGGGGACGCTCTACGTCACCTCGGTCGTCGGCGCCCCGCCCACCGCCTGGTCCGGCGCCACCCACAAGAGCACCGACGGCGGCGTCACCTGGACGCAGAAGAGCGCCCACACCGGGGCGGTGGTCGTGCGTCGCGACCAGCCGCAGACCGTGCGGGTGATCGACGTGCGCCGCAAGTCGTCCGAGGCGGAGTCCGGCGTGTGGGAGTCGCTCGACGGCGGCGACACCTGGTCGCGGAAGAGCACCATGCAGGGCTGGGACCCCGGCTGGCAGGCGCTCGACTGGGCCTACGGCGGCGGCGCCTACGGCATGCCCAAGGTGCTGGGCCAGGACCTCTCCGACCCCGACGCCATCCTGTGGGTGAGCTGGCAGTTCGCCTTCGCCTCGCGCGACGGCGGCGGCAGCTTCGCCAACCTCAACACCACCCAGGTCCAGCCCGGCCGCTGGCTCTCGCGCGGGCTCGACAACATCACCGTCACCTCGATCGCGATCGGCGAGCCCGACCCGAGCCGCGTCTACGTCGGCTTCCACGACCTCGGGTTCTGGCGCAGCCTCGACGGCGGGGCCAGCTGGCGCTCGGCCAACCCGCAGGCCCTGACCGGCAGCTGGAAGGGCAAGGGCGGCCACACGAGCACCATCCTCGCCGACCCCGACCGCGCCGAGGTGGTGTGGGCGAGCTTCGGCGGCCGCGAGGACTCGCTGCGGCTCGCCCGCAGCGCCGCCGCCGGGGACTCCGCGAGCTGGGTGGCCGTGGCCGGGCTCCCGGTGGGACTGCTGCGCGGCCTCTCGCTCGACCGCAACTCGCCCGTCGCCCAGCGCACGCTGTTCGTCACCGCCAACGGCGACGTCCACCGCAGCGACGACGACGGGCTCAGCTGGACGCTGGCGCTCGACTGCGACAGCTGCCGGACCACCGCCGTGGACCGCTACGACCCGCAGCTGGTCTACGCCGGCGGCGAGGGCGGCCTGTGGCGCTCGCTCGCGGGCGGAGCGCCCGGGACCTGGTCGCGCATCGGCCCGGCCGAGTTCGCGGGGGTCAACACGAAGGCGGTCCAGTACGAGCGCTGGGAGGGCGTCCATCGCGTGATCGCCGACCCGATCCGCCCCGGCGCCGCCTACGTCGCCGCCCACGGCCCCGGCCGCGGCATCTACCGCAGCACCGACCGCGGCGAGACGTGGACGCGACTGCGGGCCGGCACCTACATGCGCGACGTCGCCGCCGATCCGGTGGCGGCGGGCGTCCTCTACGCGGCCGGCTCGCGCGCGTTCAAGTCGGGCAGCTCGGTCACCGGCTCCGAGGGGGTCGAACGCTCGACCGACGGCGGCCAGACCTGGACCGCACTCAACGACGGCCTGCCGTGGCCGTTCGCGGCGCGCATCGCGATCGATCCCGCGAACCACCACCGCCTCGTCCTCGGCTCGCCCGGGAGCGGCTACTTCACCCGCACGATGGCCGGCGCGGTGGTCGGGGTCGGGACGCCGGGGGAGGGAGGCGCGGTCGCGCTCTCGCCCGCGTTCCCCTCCCCGGCGCGCGGCGGGGTGTCGTTCGTGCTCACGCTCCCGCGCGAGGCCGCGGTGGAATGGAGCGTCCACGACCTGCAGGGCCGTCGCCTGTGGGGCGAGGCGCTGCGCGCGGGCGCCGGCGTCGCCACGCTGCGATTCGACCGCGGCGCGGTCGCCGGCCCGCGGCCGGGGGGCGGCGTCTACTTCGCGCGCGTCCGTGTGGACGGGCGCACGCTCACGCGGCGGTTCACGCTGCTGCCCTAGGTTCCGCGCAGGGCCGCGCGAGGGCCACCGCGTCGCACGCGCGCCCGCGGCCCCGCC
>CAZKQE010000371.1:0-2880 GCA_964554725.1 uncultured bacterium | reverse complement strand
CGGTTGAGGCGCACGAACGCGCCGCGGTCGCGCGGGAGGCCGGCCGCGACCTCGGTCAGCAGCGCGCCGCGTCCGGCGATCGCCTCGGCGAGCGCGCGGTGGTGGGCGGGGGTGATCGCGTCGAGGCCGGACGGCACCACCGCCACCGTGCGGCCGCCGGCGGCCAGCGCCCCGCGGTGGGCGGCGGCGTCGATCCCGCGCGCCAGGCCGCTGACGATCACGAACCCCATGCGCGCGAGGTCGTCGGCGAGACGGCCCGCCTGGGCGATGCCGTACGGGGTGGCCGCGCGCGAGCCGACGATCGCCACCGCCCCGGCGACCCCGGGCAGCGCCCCGCCGCGCACGTGCACCCGCGCCGGCGGGTCGGCGAGGTCGCGCAGCCCGGGCGGATAGCCGGGAGCGCCCGCCGCGAGGGTGCGCGCGCCGGCGCGCGCCGCGACATCAGGGCTCGGGTGGCCCGGCACGCCCGCCCCCCGCGTCGTCGGGGGCGGTCCGGGTCGCCGGGGGTCCGGTCAGCACTTCCCACTCGAGGCCTTCCTCGCTCGCGCGCACGACCGCGCTCTCGTCGCTCAGCGCGTCGCCGCCCTCGGCCGACATCAGCTCCTCGTTGCGCATCATGCGGGCGATCCGCTCGCCGAGGTGGCGGTCCTCGGCCGCGATCTCGTCGAAGCGACGGCGGCGGGTGTCGGGCGGGAGACCGTGGAGCGCCTGGGCGAGCCGGATCGAGCCGCCCGCGCGGCCGATCGCCACCAGCGCGTCGCGGGCGGCGCGCGCGACGGTCTCGTTCGCGTCCTCGCCGAGCCGCAGCAGACCCGGCACCGCCGGGCGATGGCCGAACCCGCCCAGCACCCGCGCCGCGCTGGTGCGGGTGAACCACAGGCCCTGCTCGAGCAGCGGCAGCAGCGTGCCCGCCACCGAGGGGCCGATGCGCGCGAGCGCCTGCTCGGCCTGGTCGCGCAGGTACCACGACTCGTCGCACAGGCACTCGAGCAGCAGCGAGATCGCCTCCGCGTCCGCCCGCTGCTCGAGCCCGCGCACGTACTCGCGCTTGCCGGTCAGGCCGCGCGAGTTCAGCGCGTCGAACGGCTTGCCCTGCGCGTAGGTCTCGTCGCTCACGGGGTCGCTCCCTCGGCGTTCCGCGCCGCCTCGAGCAGGCGCCAGACCTCGTCGAGCCAGCCGTCCATGCCGATCCCGGCGTGGGCGCTGATCACCCGCGCCCCCGGCAGCCCGGCGCGGGCGGCGGCGCCCTCGCGGGCGTCCGCCGGCAGCAGGTCGGCCTTGGTGAGCGCCACCAGCCGCGGCTTGTCCGCCAGCGCCGCGCTGTGGCGGGCGAGCTCGTTCTCGAGCATCCGCAGGTCGCCGGCCGGGTCGGGACGGGTGAGGTCGAGCAGGAACGCCAGCACCCGCGTGCGCTCGACGTGGCGCAGGAACTCGAGGCCCAGCCCCTTGCCGGTGTGCGCCCCCTCGATGAGCCCGGGCAGGTCGGCGACCACGAACTGGCGCTCGGCGTCGCGCGCGACGATGCCGAGGTTCGGCTCGAGCGTGGTGAAGGGGTAGTCGGCGATGCGCGGCCGGGCGCGGCTGATGCGCGAGAGCAGTGTGGACTTGCCGGCGTTGGGGAGCCCCACCAGGCCGATGTCGGCGATCAGCTTCAGCTCGAGCTCGAGCCAGCGCTCGACGCCCGGCTCGCCGGGATCGGCACGGCGCGGGGCCTGGTGGGTCGGGGTGGCGAAGCGCGCGTTACCGCGGCCGCCGCGGCCGCCGACCGCGGCCACCCAGACCGTGCCGGGCTCGACCAGATCGGCGACCACCGCGCCGCTCTCGGCGTCCTTCACCACGGTGCCGGGGGGAACCTTGATCACGACGTCCTCGCCATCCTTCCCGGTGCGGTTGTTGCCCGACCCGGCGCGGCCGGATTCGGCACGGTAGCGAGGCGCTTCGCGGCAGTCAAGCAGCGTGCGCACGTGGGGATCCACCGCCAGCGACACGCTCCCGCCGCGTCCGCCGTCGCCGCCGTCCGGCCCGCCCTTCGGCACGTACTTCTCGCGCCGGAAGCTGACGCAACCGTCGCCGCCCTTGCCGGCGATGACGTGGATGCGCGCGAGGTCGATCAGCATCGGGCCGCCCCCGCCGGGTCCGGGCTCATGCCGCCGCCCCGGCGCGCGTGCGCGCCGCCAGCAGTCCGCCGGCGCGCACGCGCTCGATCTCGCGCGCCGACAGGTCGTGGCGGAACGAGAGCTGGCAGCCGCGCGTGAGGTTGCGCACGATCAGCGGCTTCTGGTGCTCGAGCATCTCGGGCAGCCCCGGGATCTCGAGGTCGTCGCCCACCCGCAGCTCACCGGGCTCGAGATCGGCCGCGGGCCGCAGCGGGAGCACGCCGTGCAGGATCAGGTCATCGCGATGCGCGGCGGCGAACGACTCGGCGATCACGACCCGCACCGCGAGCGCCACCATCGCCAGCACGACGTGCGGACGGCGCGGCCCGACGCCGTACTCGGCGCCCGCGACCACGAAGCCGCCCTGGAGCGCGCGGGCCCGCGCCGCGAACCCGGGGTCGAGCCCGGCGTACAGGTGCTCTGCCAGCGCCGCGGCGTCGCCGCGGTGGCGCCACACCCGCGGCCCCGGCGGCAGCACCTGGTCGGTGCGCACGCGATCGGGGAACCGCGCCAGCACCACCCCGCGCAGGGTCGACCGGAGCGGGGTCAGCGCCGGCAGCGGCCGCAGGGTCGCGCCACGCGCGACCTCGACCGTCGCCCCGGGGCCGGCGGGCCGGACCACGCCCGTGACGGGCGGCTGGCGCTGCGGCATCGGGAACGCCGCCGCCGGCGCGGCCCGCTCGCGCGGGTCGGCGAGCCGGCCGGCGAGCGCCGAGACCGCCGC
>CAZKQE010000370.1:0-2895 GCA_964554725.1 uncultured bacterium | reverse complement strand
GGCGATGTGGGCGAGCAGCTCGGCGGTGGTGGCGCGGTCGCGGGCGACGAGGCGGACGAGAGCGTCGAGCAGCGAACGGTCGCTGAGATGGGACAGGGCGTAGCGGGACATCGGCTACCTCGACGGGGGCGGGTGTCGAGGGCGCGGGGGCGACGCGCACATTCTCGCATGGGCGAAATCGGCGCTCACGATCGCCCGTGGACCGCGCATCGCCGCCCCTCGCGACGTCGCACGCGAGATCGCGTCGATCGCGGTCGCGCGCCGGGGCTCCGCGCGTCAGGCGCGCAGTTCGATGGCACCCGGCGAGCGCTCGCAGAAGCGCCGCGCGAGACCGTCAAGTCAAGTCTTTCGAAAGCCCGCCGACACGTTCGCCGGACGGCGACCGGACGCTCGCAGGCGGCCCGGTATCCGGAACCGCGCAAGCGTCACCCCTCGACGGCCCGCTCCCCCGTCCGCACCCGCCCGCGCCCGCGCGCCAGGGCCAGGACCAGCGCGAACGGCACCAGCAGCGCCACCGGCAGGCGCAGCGGGCTGAACCGCCACTTCGCCCACACCGGGAGGAACGCCAGCGCCGCCAGCAGCAGGGCGCCGCCCGCCAGGTCGGGGCTGCCGAGCGCCGCCGCGATCGCGGCCACACTCAGGGCCAGCACGTACGCGGACGCCGCCCGCACGATCGGGCGCCGGATGCGGAACGGGCCCAGCCGGTGCACCTCGATGCGCTCGCGGAAGCGCCGCGGATGGCGCGCGGCGAGCAGCGCGTCCATCTCGTAACGCCGCGCCCAGCGCAGCGGGTCGAGGAACCCCGGGTGCTCGTCCGGGTGCTCGACCCGGACGTCGTCGGCGTGCGCGATCCGCGCCCCCGCCGCCTCGAGCGTGAAGCCGAAGTCCGAGTCCTCGCGGAAGTAGATGCCGCGTTCGCCGTCGAAGAACCGCTCGCAGTACCCACCCACCCGCTCGAACAGCGCGCGACGGACGAACAGGTTGGTCGGCAGCCAGCTCACCCCCTCCTCGGCGCGGATGCGCACCGGCCGGCCGCCCGGCTTCAGCGTCGCCCCTTCCAGCACGTCGAGCGCGGGGTCGGCCGCGATCCGCGCCAGCGCGCGCTCGAGCCAGTCGGGGGCCGGCGTCACGTCGTCCTCGGTGAAGGCGAGGAACGCGCCGCGCGCGTCGGCGGCGCCGCGGTTGCGGGCGGCGCCGGGCCCGGAGCGCTCCGGACGTCGCACGGCGCGATACCCGGCCGTCTCCGCGCGCGCCGCGAGGTCGGGCGGCAGCTCGGCGCGGTCGAGCGCCAGGATCACCTCGTAGCGGTCGCGGGCGAGCGTCTGGCGGTCGAGCGCGTCGAACAGGTTCCGGAGCTTCGCCGGGTCGCCCCGGCTGGGCACGACGACCGAGAGGTCCGGGACCGCGGGGCTCACGGGAGGGCCGGCCGTGCCCGGCTCACGCTGCGCGCGGAGCGGGCGCGCGCGCGGGGGATCGCGCTGCGACGCGCGTCCGGGGGTCGCCGCGGCACGTCCCGGCCCCGGCTCAGGCGCGCGAGGGCTCGGTGTGCGCGCGCTTCCGCTGCTCGCGGTACCACGCGATCGTGCGGTCGAGCCCGTCCTCGAACGACGTGCCGGCCTTCCAGCCCAGCATCCGCTCGGCGCGCGTCGTGTCGAGGCAGCGGCGCGGCTGCCCGTCGGGCTTCGACGGGTCCCACGCCAGGCGGCCGGTGAACCCGGCGCGCGCGGCGATCGTGGTCGCCAGGTCGCGGATCGAGATCTCGCGCCCGGCGCCCAGGTTCACCGGCTCGCTGTCGGCGAGCTTCTCCATCCCGGCGAGGATGCCGCGCGCGGCGTCCTCCACGTAGAGGAACTCGCGGGTCGCGTTGCCGGTCCCCCACACCTCGATCTCGGGGTCGCCGCGCTCGGCCGCCTCGACGCACTTGCGGATCAGCGCCGGGATCACGTGCGAGGACTCGGGGTCGAAGTTGTCGCCGGGGCCGTACAGGTTGACGAGCATCACGTTCACCGCGTCGAACCCGTACTCCTGACGGTAGGCCTGCGACTGCACGAGCAGCATCTTCTTCGCCAGCCCGTAGGGCGCGTTCGTCTCCTCGGGGTAGCCGTTCCACAGCTCCTCCTCGCGGAACGGCACCGGCGTGAACTTGGGGTACGAGCAGATGGTGCCCACGCTCACGAATCGGCGCACCCCGGCGCGGCGCGCCTGCTCCATCAGCAGCGTGCCCATCATGAGGTTGCGGTAGAAGTAGCTCCCCGGGTGGCGGCGGTTGGCGCCGATCCCCCCCACGGTCGCCGCCAGGTGGACGATCACCTCGGGGCGTCGCTCGGCGATCATGCGCGCCGCCTCCGCCTCGAGGGTCAGGTCGTAGTCGCGCGAGCCGACCGGCGAGGCGGCGGTGTAGCCCTGTGCCGCGAGCGCGGTCATCAGGTGGCGGCCGAGGAAGCCGGTGCCGCCGGTCACGACGATGCGGGTGCTGGGCTCCAGTGGGGACCTCCGGGGAAACGCGGGATGCGGCAGTCTCCGCGCTGGCGGCGGTCGGAGTCAAGGGCGGCGCCCGCGTTCCCGCACGCGCCGGCGCCTGTTAATGTCGCCCGCCATGTCCGAGCCCGCCGCCGCGACGCCGAGCGCCCACCCGGGGCTCCCGGTCGCGCGCTGGGAGCTGCCGCTGCTGCTCCTGTGCGCCCTCGCGCTCTACACCGCGAACCCGTTCGGCATCGGCCTGCGCGCGGTGGACGACTGCTTCTACGCCCGCAAGGGCGTCGAGATGGCGCGCAGCGGCGCGTTCTTCACCGCCACCTGGGACGGCAGCCCCGACTTCCAGTACCCCTCGCTCCAGTTCTGGCTGCTGGGCCGCAGCTTCCGTCTGTTCGGCGAGAACGACCTCGCGGCGCGCCT
>CAZKQE010000369.1:590-2902 GCA_964554725.1 uncultured bacterium | reverse complement strand
CCCGCCCGCAGCACCGCGAAGTAGGCCCCGGACGGCAGGTCCCCGGCGCGGAACATCGCGCTGTGGTCGCCGGGCGGCAGCGAGGCGTCCACCAGCGTGCGCACCAGCCGGCCGGTGACCGCGTAGATCCGCAGCGAGACCGGGCCGCTCACCGGCAGCGTGAACCGCAGCATGGTCTCGGCGCGGAACGGGTTCGGGAACGCCCCGCGGTAGGAGAGCACGCGCCCGTCCTCGGGCTCGGCGCCCGCGGTGGGCGAGATCTCGGAGCGGCCGCCGAGCGGGGCGGTCGGAACGGCGAACAGGCTGGGACGGAACAGCGCGGCCGCCGAGCGGGGCCGCGCGGGCGCGACGTCCGACGACCCGACGCGCGCCGGGGCGCCGCGCAGGTCCGCCTCGAGCAGGCCGAGGTAGTGACCGACCTGGTGCGCGACCGCGTGCCCCGCCTCGCGCGCCGCGGCGCCGTCGGCGAGCGCGGCGTGGTCCACGACCACCCCGTGGCTGGCCTCGCCCTCGGGGGCGCTCCACGGATAGCTGGCCCAGCCGGCCACGCCCTCGGCCGGCGAGCAGAGATACAGGTTGAGGTGACGACCCGGCTCGACCGCGAGCGCGCGCTTGGCGTCGGCCTCGGCCGCGCTCCCCGGCGCCATCCGGAACCATGCGGGCGCCTCGGTGCGGTCCACCCGGGCCAGCTCGAAGCGGTGCCCGTGCGGGCCGAGCGCCTCGTTCAGCTCGCCGATCAGCCGCGTCAGCCGGTCGTCGTCGACGTCCCCCTCGCCGCCCGAGGTGAGGACGTGGACCGCGACGCGGATCGCCGCCGCGGCCGGGAGCCCGGCGTCCTCCGCCTCCCAGCGCCGGAGCGCGGACCGCACGACCTCGGCCTCCGCCGCGCCCGCCGCCGGCGTCGCGCAGGCGCGCGCCCGCACCGTCACGGCGGCGGACCTTACGCCCCCGAGGCGCAGGACCTCGGGCGCCGGACGGTTCCCCTGGGCCGACGCCGGCACGGCCGCGAGCGCGGCGAGCAGGGCGAACGGGAGGAGGGCACGCGTCCGTGGGCGGGCCGTGCGCGGTGGGGTCGCGGTCATGGTCGGTTCATCCCTGGCGGTGACGACGACGGGCCGGGTGTCCAGCGGGCCTCCCGGCCTCCGGGGCCGAATTCTGGCAGAGACGCGCCCCGCGCGCCACCCCTAAGCGGGGGGCGCCGCCCCGGGCGCGCCGGGCGCGGTCCCGGCGGCCAGGGCGCGGAGGATCTCCCGGCCGAGGTCGGTGAGCGAGGGGTCGCGGGCGCCCATCACGATCACCAGGTCGCCGGGGCGCGCCTCGGCCGCGATCCGGGCCACCAGCGCCGCCCGCGAGGCCGCGAACTCGGCCCGCGCGCCGCGCCCGGCGATCTCGGCCACGATGTCGGCGGCCGAGAAGTCGCGGGTGGTGGTGCCGCCGGCGTAGAAGACCTCGAGCATCCACAGCCGGTCCGCGGGCCCCAGCGCCGCCGAGAACGTGTCCACGAAGTCGTCGCGCAGGAAGCGGGTCGGGGCGTAGCCGTGCGGCTGGTAGACCGCCAGCACCCGGCCCTGCCCCGCGCGGGCGCGCGCGGTGGCGATCGCGGCCGCGAGCTTGGCGGGGTTGTGGGCGAAATCGTCCACCACCTCGACCGCGCGCGCGCTCCCCAGCGACTGGAAGCGCCGCGCCACGCCGTGGAACGCCGCGAGCGGGGCCGCCATCGCCGCCAGCGGCACGTCGAGCCGGCGGCAGGCCGCGATCGCCGCCAGCGCATTCTCGACGTTGTGGTGCCCGGGGACCGGCAGCGTGAAGTCCACGCCCCCGACCCCGAACCGGCTCCCGCCGCGCTCGAGGACCAGGTCGCGCCCGCGCACCTCCGCCCCGGGACCGAACCCGAACACGGTGGACCCTTCCGCCAGCGCGGCCAGGTTCTCCGCCTCCCCGGTCACGAACCCCTCCCGGGTGCGGGCCCGCAGGGTGGCGAACATGCCGGCGACCTCCTCGATCTCCTTGTGGTCGCGCTGCAGGTTGAGCACCACGCCGATCGCCGGGGCGTAGCGCACCAGCGATCCGTCGCTCTCGTCCGCCTCGACCACCAGCAGGTCGGACCCCCCGTACCAGGCGTTCCCCCACGCTCCCTCGCGCTGGAGCAGCACCAGGTCCCCGCCGGTGATCACCGAGGGCCGGCGGCCGACCCCGCGCAGGATCTCGAACACCATCGCCACCACCGTGGACTTGCCGCTGGTGCCGGCGACCGCGACGGTGCGGTGCCCGGCGACGAAGCGGGCGAGCAACTCGGCCCGATGGACCACCGG
>CAZKQE010000369.1:0-580 GCA_964554725.1 uncultured bacterium | reverse complement strand
CCCCAGCGCGACGCAGTCGTCCGCCAGCCCGCTCCCGTCCTGCGGGTGGATCGCGATGCCGAGGCGCTCGAGCCGGGCGTGCCCCTCCCCCTGCTGCCCGCGGTCGAAGGCGCGGTCGCTGCCGCTCGCCCGCCCGCCGCGCATCACCTGGAACTGGGCCAGCGCGCTCATGCCGCTGCCGGCGACCCCGGCGTAGTGGAAGCGCCCGGGCCCGAGCGGGTCGGGGAACGCGACGCCGGGCGGCGTCGCACCGGCGTCGCCCCGAGGTCGGTCAGGCAAGCGGCGCCTCCGCGGGCCCCGCGATCAGCACCGCGTCCCCGTCGCGGACCCGGTCGAACAGGTCCAGCACGTCGGCGTTCGCCATGCGGATGCAGCCGTGCGAGACCGGACGGCCGAGCGCCCGCTCGTGGTTGGTGCCGTGGATGTAGATGAAGCGCGCCAGCGAGTCGCGGCCGGGGCCGCGGTTGACGCCCGGTTCGAGCCCCTCGAGGGTCAGGATGCGGGTCAGGATCAGGTCCTCCCCGCGCGCCTCGCCGCGCCACACCTCGCCGGTGGCCACACGGCTCTCGAACCGGGCTCC
>CAZKQE010000368.1:0-2942 GCA_964554725.1 uncultured bacterium | reverse complement strand
CGGTGTGGGGGCTGTGGGGTCCGGAGCCGCGGCTGGCCCATGCCCTCGTCAACGCCGTCGCCGTGCTCATCATCGCCTGCCCGTGCGCGCTCGGGCTCGCGACCCCGATGTCCATCATGGTGGCGGCAGGCCGCGGCGCCACGCTCGGCGTGCTGTTCCGGAACGCCGAGGCGATCGAGACGCTGCGACGGGTGGACACCCTGGTCGTGGACAAGACCGGCACGCTCACCGAGGGGCGCCCGCGCCTCGTGACGGTCGAGCCGCTGGACGGCGCGGACGCCGACCGGCTGCTGACGCTCGCTGCCGGGCTCGAGCGCGGTAGCGAGCATCCGCTGGCGGCGGCGATCGTCGCCGCGGCCGAGGCGCGTGGGCTCGCGCTGCCCGCGCCGGAGGGTTTCCGCTCGGTGACCGGGAAGGGCGTGGTCGGCGTGGTCGAGGGGCGCGCCGTGGCGCTCGGCAACCGCGCCCTGCTCGAGGAGCGCGGCATCGCCCCGGGCGACGCGGCGGAGCGCGCCGAGGCGCTGCGCGCCGCGGGGCAGACCGTGGTCTACGTGACCGGGGACGGGCGTCTGCTCGGGCTGCTCGGCGTGGCCGACCCCATCAAGGAGACGACCCCCGAGGCGATCGCGGCGCTCCAGGCAGAGGGGATCCGCGTCGTGATGCTCACCGGCGACAGCCGGACCACGGCCGAGGCGGTGGCGCGGACGCTGGGCCTCGACGAGGTCGTCGCCGAGGTCCTCCCCGACCAGAAGGCCGAGGCGATCCGGCGCTTCCAGGGCGAGGGACGGTTCGTGGCGATGGCCGGCGACGGCATCAACGACGCGCCGGCGCTGGCGCAGGCCGAGGTCGGCATCGCGATGGGCACCGGGACCGACGTGGCGATGGAGAGCGCCGGCGTGACGCTCGTCAAGGGCGACCTGCGCGGCATCGTGCGCGCCCGCCGGCTGAGCCGCGCGACCATGCGGAACATCCGCCAGAACCTCTTCTTCGCCTTCGTCTACAACGCGCTCGGCGTGCCGGTGGCGGCGGGCATCCTCTACCCGGCGTTCGGCCTGCTGCTGAGCCCGATGCTGGCGGCCGCGGCGATGGCCTTCAGCTCGGTCTCGGTGATCGGCAACGCGCTTCGCCTCCGCGGGGTCCGGCTGTGATCCCCGGCGCCCGCGCGGCGGTCCTCGCCGTCGCGCTCGTCGCCGGCCCGATCGTCTCGGGCACGGCGCGCGCTCAGGGGCATGCGCACCCGGGCGGGCACGAGCGCGCCGCCGACACGCTCGCGACGCCGCCCGCGCACGAACACGCCCCGGCCCCGGCCCGGGAGGCCCCGCCGGCCCACGGGCACGCGCACGCCGGGGTGCCCGCGTTCTACGGCCCCTACGCCCTCTCGCGCGAGGCCTCGGGCACGGCGTGGCAGCCGGAGTCCGCGCCGCACCATGGCCGGCATCTCCGCCGCGGCGACTGGTCGCTCATGGCGCACGGGTTCGCCTTCGCCGTCGGCACGCGGCAGGGCGGGCCACGCGGCGAGGATCGGGTGTTCGGCGCCCAGATGCTGATGGGGACGGCGACCCGTCCCCTCGGCGCCGGCCGCCTCGGGCTGCGCGCGATGACGTCGCTCGAGCCGCTCACCGTGGGCCGGCACGGCTACCCACTGCTCCTCCAGACCGGGGAGACGGCGGACGGCGAGACCCATCTCCTCGACCGGCAGCATCCGCACGACCTGTTCATGGAGCTGGCGGCGTCGTGGAGCGTGTCGGACGCGACGCGGTCGGCCTTCGTCTACGCCGGGCTCCCGGGGGAGCCGGCGCTCGGCCCGCCCGTGTTCATGCACCGGTGGACCGGCGAGTCGAACCCCGAGTCGCCGATCGGGCACCACTGGCTCGACTCCACGCACATCACGTTCGGCGTGCTGACCGCGGGGATGGTGCACGGCGGGTGGAAGCTGGAGGGCTCGGCCTTCCGCGGTCGCGAGCCCGACCAGCGTCGCTGGGACCTGGAGCGCCCGGCGCTCGACTCGTGGAGCGCGCGCCTGTCGTGGAACCCGTCCCCCGACTGGGCGCTGCAGGCGAGTGCCGGCCGCCTCGAGAGCCCCGAGCAGCTCGCGCCGGCGACCGACACCGAGCGGGCGACCGCCTCGGCGATGTGGAGCCGCGCGATCGCGTCGGGCCGCGTGGCCGCGATGGCCGCCTGGGGCCGCAACCGTGGCCGGCCCGGGCCCACGACCGACGCGCTGCTGCTCGAGGGCGCGGGTGAGCTCGGCGGCCGTCACACCGTGTTCGCGCGGGTCGAGCGGACCGAGAAGAACGAGCTCTTCCCCGAGGGCGACCCCCGCGCGGAGGAGGTCTTCACCGTCGGACGTGTCTCGGGCGGCTACATCCGCGCCGTGATGCGGAGCGATCGCGCGGAGATCGGCATCGGCGCCCTCGGCGGGGTCGCGCGCGTGCCGGCTGGACTGAAGGGTGTCTACGGAGACACACCGCTCTCGGCGTCCCTGTTCGTCCGAGCACGCATCCTGTGAGACAGGGGAGGAGGAGGACAACATGAAGGTCATCCTGTGGACTCTGGTGGGAGCCGGGCTGCTGGCGGGCTGCGCGTCACCGTCGGCGAAGAGCGGCACCGAAGGCGGACCCACGCGCGTGGCCATCACGGTCACCGAGAAGGGGTTCGAGCCCGAGGCGGTGACGGTCACGGCCGGACGGCCGGTGACGCTGGTGGTCACCCGGACGACCGCCCAGACCTGCGCGACCGAGCTGGTGCTGAAGGAGCATGGCATCAACCAGCCGCTGCCGCTCGGGGAGGCGGTCGAGATCACGTTCACGCCGGAGCAGACGGGCGAGCTGACCTATGCCTGCGCGATGGACATGTACAAGGGGAAGGTGGTCGTGCGTTAGGGAGGCGCTCCGCATGGAACCCCACACGTACCCTCGCCGTCCGGCGGCCGCCGCCCCGGG
>CAZKQE010000367.1:0-2969 GCA_964554725.1 uncultured bacterium | reverse complement strand
CGCCGCGCGTTCGCGGAGGCGGCGCTCATGCTCGTGCTCTACGCCGGCTTCCCGGCCGCGCTCGAGACCCTGCGCGCCCTCGGGGAGGCGTGGCCCGGACGGCCCCGCCGCACGCGCGAGGGCGGGCCGGCGCGGTGGCGGCGCCGCGGCGACGCGCTCTCGCGGCGGGTCTACGGCCCGGTCCACGCGCGCCTGGTCGCGGCCGTGCGCGGCCTCCACCCCGACCTGGCGGTGTGGATGGTCGAGACCGGCTACGGACGCGTGCTCGCGCGCGCGGGGCTCGGCGTCCGGGATCGTGCGCGGGTCACCGTCGCCGTGCTCGCCGCGACCGGCCGCGAGCGGCAGCTCATCAGCCATCTCAAGGGGGCGGCCCGGCTGGGGGTGCCGAGGGCGGCGATCCGGCGCGCGCTGCGCGCGGGAGGGGCGCACGACGGCGACCCGCGGCGGGCCGCACGGGCCTGGCGCGCCGCGTTCGGCCGCTCGTTGACCGCGGCGCCGCGTCGTCCCTAAGATGCGTCTGCCCATGGTGCTCCCCTCGTCCCGCGCCGTCCCCCGCCACCGCCCCGGCTGTGCCGCGGCCGTCCCGCCGGTCCGGACCCGCCGTCGGTGATGGGCGCCCTGCCGGTGCGCGCTCGCGTGGGCGCGGGCGCGTCCGCCGCCGAGCGCCTCGCGGACCCGCTCACCGAGGACCTCGCGGCCGCCTCGGCGTTCGCCCGCGCCCGCTTCGCGCTCCCGTGGCGCGACACCGAGGCGCTGACGGCGCTGGCGCGCGCCAAGCTGCGGCCGCTGCCGGCCGACCTCGCGGCGGCGCTGCGCGAGCAGCACGTCCGTCTCGGCGCCCCGCCCGCCTCGCTGGCGGCGCTCGACCGGCTCGCGCGCGGGGAGGCGGTCGCCGCGGTGACCGGCCAGCAGCCGGCGCCGCTCGGGGGGCCGCTCTACGCCCTGCACAAGACCGCCTCCGCGGTCGGCCTGGCGGCGCGGGTCGCCGCCCGCACCGGCGTGCCGTGCGTGCCGCTGTTCTGGACCCATGGCGAGGACTCCGACTTCGCCGAGGTGCGCGGCGCCACGGTCGCCGACGCGGCGCTGACGCTCCACGACCTGGCGCTGCCGGAGGCGATCCACCGCGAGGGCGGTCTGGTGGGCGCGCTGCCGGTCGCCGCGGTCGCCGCCCTCACCGACCAGGCGCTCGCCCACTGGCGCGGCCACCCCGCCCACGCCGCCGCCGAGCGGCTGTGCCGCCGGGCGCTCTCCGGGGCGCGGGACCTGGGGGAGGCGCACAGCGCCCTGATGCTGGCGCTGTTCGGCGCGCGCGGGCTGGTGGTCGTGGACCCGCGGCTGCCGGAGTTCCGCGCCGCCGCCCGCGACCTCATCGAGCGCTACCTGGCGCGGGCCGAGGAGCTGTCCGGGCTCGCCCGCGCGGCGGGCGCCGCGCTGGTCGGGCGCATCGGCCACGCCCCGCTCACCGATGCCGCGCTCGCCTCGTTCGTGTTCGGCATCGAGGACGGGGTCCGTCACAAGCTCACCGTCCCGGAGGCGCGCGCGCGCGCGGCGGCGGGCGGCGTCCTCTCGCCCAGCGTCGCGTTGCGACCCGTGGTCCAGGACGGGGTGCTGCCGACGGTGGCGATGGCCTGCGGGCCGGGCGAGCTGGCCTATCTCGCCCAGCTGCGCGAGGTGTTCACGGCGCTCGGGGTGCGGGCGGCCTGCCCGGTGCCGCGCTTCGCCGGCACCTGGCTGCCGCCGGCGGCCCTCCAGCTCGTCGACGCCGCCGGGGCCGAGCCGTGGGAGGTGGTGGCGGCCACCGACGCGGTGCTGCGCCGTCACGCCGAGGGCCTGGTTCCGGCGGACCTGCGCCGGCAGCTCGAGGAGGCGCGCGCCGAGGTGGCCGGCCGGCTCGAGCGCTTCGCCGCCGGCAGCACCGCGGTGGACCCGAGCCTGCCCCAGATGGTGACCTCGGCGGGCGGGAAGGTGGACTACCAGTTCGCGCGCCTGCTCGAGGGCCTGGTCGGCAAGGTCCGGCACCGGCTCGACCGCGAGCACCCGGAGTGGGCGCGCCTCCGCTACTACCTCTCGCCCGGCGACCGTCCCCAGGAGCGGCGCCTCGCCTCGCTCGAGCCGATCGCCTGGCGCGGGGAGGAGGCCGCCTTCGAGCTGTGCGACCTGGCCGCGGAGCACGCCGCCGCGCTCGAGGGCGGGGACTGGCGGCACTACCTGCTGGAGCTGGCGTGAGCGTGGACGCGCTGTTCTTCGGCGCCCACCCCGACGACGTCGAGCTGACGAGCGGCGGGCTCGCCGCGACCCTGGCGTCGCACGGGCACGCGGTCGCGATCGTGGACCTGACCCGCGGCGAGGCGTCGAGCCGCGGCACCCCCGAGCAGCGGGCCGCCGAGGCGGCCGCCGGGGCGGCCGCGCTGGGGGTCGCCGCGCGCCACGGCCTGGCGCTGCCCGACCTCGGCCTCGACCGCCACGACCCGGCGCAGCTCGCCGCCGTGGTCGCCTGCCTGCGCGAGCACCGGCCGGGCCTGGTCGTCGCGCCCGACCGCCACGACGCCCATCCCGACCACGTCGAGGCCTCCCACCTGGTGGCCCGCGCCTGCTACCTGGCCGGGCTCGCGCGCCACCCCGCGCGCGGCGCGCCCCACCGGCCGGCGCGGCTGCTGTTCGCCCTCTACCGCAGCGGCACCCCCGCCCATCTGGTCGTGGACGTCACACCGGTCTGGGAGCGGCGCGTGGCGGCGGTGGCCGCCCACCGCAGCCAGATGGAGGGCGACGGGGGGCCGGAGACCTACCTGACGGCGCCGGACTTCCGCGCCGAGGTCGAGGCGCGGGCGCGCAGCTTCGGCGCCGCGATCGGCGTCCGCTACGGCGAGGGCTACCGGGTGCGCGGACCGCTCGCGGTGACGGACGCGCGCGCGCTGCTGCCCGGCGCGCACGGCGGGGGCGGGCGGTGAGCGCGGCGCGCGCCCGGCGGC
>CAZKQE010000366.1:0-2972 GCA_964554725.1 uncultured bacterium | reverse complement strand
CGCCTCAGGCACGCCGCTGCGCGCCCCGGGCGAGACCCTCGAGCACGCGGCGCGCGATGTCGGCCGCGGCGTCGGGACGGGCGATGCGGCCGGCGGCCTCGCGCACCCGCTCCAGCTGTTCGGGCCGCGCGAGCCAGCCGCTCACCGTCTCCGCCACGTCCTCCACGCTGTCCGCGAGGCGCGCCGCCCCGGCGCGCACCAGGTACTCGGCGTTGCGGTCCTCCTGCCCCGGCGTCGGCTTGAAGATGACCATGGGCACGCGCTTCACGAGCGCCTCGGAGCAGGTGAGCCCGCCCGCCTTGCCGACCATCGCGTCGCACGCCTCGAACCACACGTCCACGTCGGTGGTGAATCCGATCGGCCGCACGCGGCCGCTCACCGCCGCCGGCAGCGCCCCGACGCGCGAGCGGAGCCGCGTGTTCATCCCGCACAGCACGACCACCTGCGGCGACTGCGGGATGGCGGCCAGCCGCTCGGCCAGCTCGGTCATCGGGCCCACCCCGTGCCCGCCGCCCATCACCAGCACCATCGGGCGGCCGGGATGGACCCCGAGGCGGTCGCGCGCCTCGGCGCGGCCGATCGTGCGCGCGAACCGCGGGTGGACGGGGATCCCGGTCACCTCGATGCGCTCGCGCGCGACGCCGTGCCCCGCGAGCTCGGCGGCGACGCCGTCGCTGGCGACGAAGTAGTGGTCCACGTGCGGGAACGCCCAGAACGGGTGGGCGGTGAAGTCGGTGATCACGCACGAGAGCGGCGCCCGCATGCGGCCGCGCTCGCGCGCCGGCGACAGCGCCTCGACCGGGAGGAAGTGCGTGCACACGACCGCGTCCGCCCGCTCCTCCTGCAGCACCCGCACCAGCCGCCGCAGGTTGAGCCGGTCCATCGCCAGCCGCGCCGGGCCGGTGGTGCGGTTGACCCGGGCGCTCGCCCACGAGCGGTAGAGCACCCCCCACAGCGCCGGGGCGCGCGCCGCCATGGTGTTGTACGACTTCGCGTAGGTGTCGCGGTAGAGGCGCGAGGCGAACACCAGCGTGTCCACCTCGCGCACGGTGGCGCCGGGCGCCTGCTCCGCCATCGCCGCCGCCAGTGCGCGCGCCGCCGCCATGTGGCCGCTGCCCGAGCTGGCGTGGAGCACCGCGATGCGCGGGCCCTCCCCCGCCGCCGCACCGGCCCCGGCCAGCGTCTCGACCGCGACCATGCCCTTGCCGGCCGGCGGGAACAGCAGCTCGGCCTCGCCGCGCCCGCGCACGCGCCGGCGCCACCAGCGGCGCTGCGCGCGCAGGCGTGCGCGCCAGTTCTGCCGCAGGCGATCGGGGAACTTCAGGCGCCCGATGCGGGGGACCTTCACGCGTCGCTCCTGTCGCTCACTCGGTCACGGCGTCGCGGATGTGGCGGATCACGGCGCCCTCCGGGGTGAGGTCCACGGCCACCACGTCCACGCGCACGCGCCGCGCCCCCTGGCGCAGCAGCTCGCGCGCGGCGCGCACCAGCCGCTCGCGCTTCCGGTGGTCGACCGCCGCCGTCGCGCCGCCGTAGTCCGGGCGGCTCCTCAGCTTGACCTCGACCACCACCCGCGCCGGTCCGTCGCTCGCGACGGCGTCCACCTCCACCCCCGCGAGCCGCAGGTTGCGCGCGAGGACGCGGCAGCCCGCCAGCTCGAGGTAGGCGACCGCCAGCGCCTCGCCCGCCCGTCCCCGGATGCCGGTGGTTCCCATCGTCGTCTCCCGCGGGGGCGGGCCCGTCGCGGGGGCGTCGCGGCCGGCATCCTACCGCACCGCGGCCCGCGGGGCAGGTGCGCGGCTCAACCGAGCGGCAGGGCGGGCTGGGCGACCGGGCGGAACGAGTAGCGGTGGATCGGGCACGGCCCCATACGCTCGAGCGCCGCGAGATGCTCGGGCGTGCCGTAGCCCTTGTGGCGGGCGAACCCGTAGCCCGGCCAGGCGAGGTCGAGCCGGTCCATGATCCGGTCGCGGACCACCGTGGCGAGGATGGACGCGGCGGCGATCGAGAGCAGCCGCGCGTCGCCGTCCACCACCGCGCGCTGGGGATGCGGCAGGCCCGGCACGTCGTCGCGACCGTCCACCAGCACCAGTGTGGGCGCCACGCGCAGGCGCGCCACCGCGCGCCGCATCGCCTCGAGGCTGGCGCGGCGGATGTTGAGGCGGTCGATCGTGCGCGGGCCCATCACCGCCCACGCGAACGCCCGGGCCTCGACCAGGACCCGGGCGCAGAGGGCGGCGCGCATCTCGGCGCCGAGCTGCTTGCTGTCGTTGAGGCCGTCCCACCGACCGCCGGGGTCGAGGATCACCGCGGCGGCGACCACCGGTCCGGCGAGGGGGCCGCGTCCGGCCTCGTCCACCCCCGCCACCGTCGCGCCGTCCCCCGCCAGGCGGGCCTCGGCGCGCGCGAGCCGGCGCCAGGCGGGCAGGGTCACTTCGTGGCGGGCTCTTCCTGCTGGACGCGCGTGCCGGCGAGGCGGGCGCTCTTGCCGGTCTTCTTGCGCAGATAGAACAGCTTCGCGCGGCGCACCTTCGAGTTCCGCGTCACCTTGATCTCGGCGATCGAGGGGCCGTGGAGCGGGAACGTGCGCTCGACGCCGATCCCCTCGCTGATCTTGCGCACGGTGAAGCTCTTCTTCATGCCGGCGCCGCGCACGTTGATGACGTCGCCGACGAAACGCTGCTGACGCTCCTTGTCGCCCTCGACGACGCGGACCGACACCTCGACGGTGTCGCCGGGGCGCAGGTCGGGCCGACCCTCCTTGAGCTGGGTGGCTTCGATCTTCTCGATCAGGCCCATCGCGGGGCTCCTTTCAGGACATGTCCGCCCGGCGGGGCCGGGACCTCGGAGATCAAACGGGCGGGCAGTATAGGCGAGGCAGCCCCGGCGCGCCAATTGCGGCCGCAGCCGCCGGCGCCCCGCCCGGGGCGGGGACCCGGAGCCGCCCGTCGCCCTCCCGGACCGCCGGCCCG